>JBEVIO010000029.1:0-4665 GCA_040510635.1 Binatia bacterium
TGGCTCTTAATCCCGCGAACCTGAATAGACTAGATCGATCGTACACTACAATTCGTTGTCGACGTCATCGCTGACAACTGCGTCAACACCGTGCAGCAGCGGATACATAGCTCATTCTCAGTGTTTGCGGCAACGGTTTGCGTCCTTGCTTCAGCGTGAAACCTCAGCGGGCCTATTCACCCAAATTTCCCAGGCGAAATCCCAACAGCCGCGCCAGCAAAATTCCTCCCGTGCTCAGGATGACCACGAGAGTCGCGACCACCGCGGCATTTTCATATTGGCCGCCGACCATGAAATCCAATTGCAGCAGCGCCAATGTCCGGCTTCCATGGGTCGCCAGGAGCGCGATGTGACTGATGTCGCGCGCGGCGGCAATGAAATTGACGATACCCACGGTCACCAGCACGGGTGTCATCAACGGCAGTACGATCTTGCGATAAGTGAGCCACCAATTCGCGCCGGCAGCCAACGATGCCTCCTCCATCTCGGCTCCGATTTGCAGGAGATTGCTCTTTATCACCTGTGTTCCCAGCGGCATGCCGCTGATCACCGTGGCGATAATGAGAAGCACAATCGTGCCGTGGAACGGACGAAAGATCGGCGTGCCAAGAAACAGCCACATCAGACCGATGCCGACAAGAATGCCGGGCAGCGTAATCGGCAACCACGATACCAGGTCCAAGAGCGACTTGCCGGCGAATTTCGAGCGAACTGCCATATAGGCGACCAATGAAAATAGAACAACGCCGACGATGGCGGCGCCAGTGCCCATGACCACAGTATTAAAAAGCGACCGGATGAAGATCGGATCGCCGAGCACGCGCAGCCAATTGGATATCGTCCACGGATCGCCGATGTGAAAGAAACCGAATAGCTTCATCACCGTGCCCATGAACAAAAAAATCACCGGCACCACAGTGAGAATGATACCGAGTAGAAGAACCGACGCGAAGGCGGGATAGCGCCAGGCGCCCAGACGCGTCACGCTGCTCTGATACCGGCTCTCAACGGTGGTGTATTGTCTGCGCCCGATCATCCAGCGCTGCAACAAGATGAAGGGCAGCAGGATCAATAACGTCATGGTGCTCAGCGCCGTGGCCGGCGCGATTCCCTGCGGTTCTTGGAACAATAGGGTGTAGATCTTGGTACTGTAGACGAAGATGCCGACGGGAGTGCCTAAAATCATTTCGATCTCGAATGTCTGAAGACCGCGAATCGTCGACAAAAGAAACACAATCACAATCGCCGGCGTCATCATCGGCACGATGATTCTCAACAGCGTTCCCAGGCCGGAAGCGCCACAGATGCGCGATGCCTCCTCGAATGACGCGTTCATGTTGCGGAAAGCGGGAGCTAAAAGCATGACCTTCAAGGAAATCCCGTAGGTCGCCAGATGGGTCCAGACGATGCCCCAGAAAGAAAATATATCGAACGGACCGCCCGCTGCGTGAAAAAACCTTTTCCAGACTTGGTTCAAGATGCCATAGTCCGGCGCCAGCAGAAGAATCCAGCCGAGCGTCACCGATAAGGGCGGCAGAAAAAAAGACAGCCAAAACAAAAACTCCAGAAAACCGCGCCACGGCACATCGGTTCGCGCGATGATCCACGTCACCAATATGGCAATCGGAAAGGCGATCGCCTGGCGAACTAAAAGAAGCGTCAGAGTGTTGTAGATCGAGCCGCGCATGCCCGGTTCTGACAGCGCCGCGCGCCAACCATCCCAACCGAAGACTCGCGGCCGTCCCGGCGGTGCGGTCTGAAAACTGTTTAGAACGACCAGAATGATCGGATAGACAACCAGAAACAGAACGGTGATTAAGACAAAGACAAACAGCAGAGTTTGCAGATCGATGGGCTTCACCGCGCGGTGAAGACGGGGCCAGATCACGGAAATCTCGAAGTCGGAAAGTGCATGTTTGCAGGTCGTTTAATACGTTCCCGTCGCGGAATCAACCTAAAAGTATTCCCCAGGATCGTACAGATTCGCGCCGGCAATTACGAAGTTCGTGCGTTGATTTGTTCTCGCGGCGCATCTTTGCGCCGCGGCAGAATCGTAGGTTACCTCGATCGTTGACCGTTAGATCAACTCGCAGTAAAGAAGAGACGTTGCGCGGGAGGTGGTTATGAAGTTTCGTGTCGCTCTCTCAATCGTTGTGCTGCTCTTCTGCGGGTCATCAGTTCACGCAGCGTCCGCACCGCAGGCGATACGCGTGGCCTACACTTCAGTGACCGGAAACCGCGCGCCTTTCTGGATCGCCAAAGAGACGAAGCTTTTTGAAAAGCACGGTTTGCAGGTGGAGTTAATTTACTTGCAAAGTGTGGCGGTGGGAATGCCCGCGCTCCTCGGCGGCGACTTTCAAATTCTGGCGGGCGGCGTCGCCGCCTATCTCAGTGCCGCTTCCAGAGGCGCAAAGTTAATCTTGTTCGGAACCTTCGGTCCGACGCCGTACATCTTATTCACTCGTCCTGAGATTCAAACCGTCGGCCAACTCAAAGGCGCCATTATTGGCGTCAACCGCATCGGCGCGAGCGACTATTACGCGGTGCGCCGTTTGCTGCAAAAACTCGAGTTATCCCCCGATCGAGACGTCAAGATCATAACAGCGGGATCGCCTCTGGATCGGCTCATCTCAATAGAAAAAGGCACCGTACAAGGTACTCTTGGAACCGACATGGGTCTAGCGACCAATCCGGTGAAAGTACGGCGATTGGTCGATCTGACCCAAATGGGAGTCGAAGACCACGGCAGTGCATTAGTCACTACGTTGACCTTCGCCCGCAACCAACCCGAGGTTTTGGAGCGATTCGTCCGCGCTTTTGTCGAAGCGATCGCGCTCGGAAAAAGAGACAAGAATCTGGCGAAAAAAGTCTATGCCAAATATCTCCGCCTCACCGACGACAACCTGCTCGAACTCAATTACAAAGTCTATCTATTGGGCTCGATTCCGAAAATACCGACCTTTCCGGTGGACGCGCTGAAGAATGTCATCGCCGACTTGGCCGAGGAAAATCCCAAAGCAAAAGAAATTAATATTGATGAAGTGCTCGATAATTCATTCATCCAGCGCCAGGTGGAAAGCGGTTTTATCGATCGTCTGTATCGTTGAGATCTGGCTTCCATTGCCGGTCCTCGCCTCCTGCCGAGAAACTGCAGTGTTGGAGTATTAGAAACCGAAGAGATGATCGAAGATCGAGATTGTTTGCAGCCGCAGCTGATGAGACGAATAGCTAAACTTTTAATCGCCTACAGCGCCTTATTTTTCTCGACTCTGGTGATAGGCGATGCGGTTCTTGCCGCCAGCGCCATGTTCCGCCTGCGCGTCGGTTATACTTCAGTCGGCGGCAATCGCGCGCCACTATGGATCGCCAGGGACCAGAATATTTTCAACAAGTACGGTTTGGACGTGGAACTTGTATATATTCCTGGCGCGGCCACCGCGGTTCCCGCGCTGTTAAGCAATGACCTGCAAATCCTCGCCGGTTCGGCGGCGACGACACTTCAGGCCGCTTCCCAGGGCGCCAAACTCGTCATCTTCGGCACCTTTGGGCCGACGCCGTACATTCTTTTCACGCGACCGGAAATCAAGACGCCGGCGCAGCTTAAAGGCGCGACCATCGGCATCAGCCGCACCGGATCGAGCGACTACTATGCGTTGCGCCGCGCTTTACAGAAACTCGGACTCGCGCCCGATCGCGATGTCAAGATCGTTACCTCCGGTGACGCGTCGGTGCGCTGGTCGGCACTGGACAAAAACTTGATTCAAGCGACATTGACATCGGCGTCGACGATGCTGCGCAGGCCGATTCAGGCCAATCCGTTAGTTGAATTGATCAAGCTGGGGATAGAAGACCACGGCAGCGCGCTAGTGACGACGCGCGAATTCATGACTGGTCCTGGGCAAACCGTCGATCGTTTTGTCCGCGCCTTTATCGAAGCTATCGCCTTGGGTAGAACCAATAGTCGAATTTCCAAGAGCGTCTTCGCGCGCAATTTACGCGAATCGAACGAGGCATATCTCGATTTTCTGCAGCGCGTTTATGTTTTGGGGTCCATTCCGAAAGTGCCGCTCTATCCGTCTGAGATTCTCAAAAATTTTATCAGCGATCTCGGCGAGGAGTCGCCGAAAGTACGTGCGCTTTCGGTTGCGGAGATCCTCGACAACTCTCTCATCCGGCGCCTGGACGAAGAAGGATTCATCGACCGGCTGTATAACCAGAAACGCGAAGGTTCATAGCGGAACGTTAATTGTTCCGTTCGATCGGCGCCATCCTGAACGGTACGCCTTCCTTTTTCAGATCGGCTTCATACATGGCGCGGATCGCCGCCGGCTCGTCTTCATGTTCGAGTAAATTGCCGCCTTCATGCTCGCTCACCGTTGCGAGCCAAATCGGACCGACCCCGCGCAGGCCGCGGCGCAGCGCCAGGTGGCGCGCGGGTTCCGCGCTGGTCGTGAAGTGATGATGGTACCAGCCCTCCGGCGGAACCAAAAGACTATTTTTCTTCCAGTCGACGCGGACGATCTCGCCGCCCTGCGGCCACATGAGCGAGTAACCCTTGCCGGCCAACACGATCACTTGCGCGCCGGCAGCGTGCCGGTGCGCTTTTTTGTAGGTGCCGGACTCGATCGCCATAATATGCCCGACCATGGCATTGCCCGACAGATG
>JBEVIO010000030.1:0-7326 GCA_040510635.1 Binatia bacterium
TCAGGACCTCCAGCACTTCGCTGCGTTTCGTTTTGATTTTTTCCTCAGTGGCGGCGAGACCGGCTTGGGGAATCTGCAAGATCGTTCCCATATGCAACAGCCGCTTCAAGCCCATCTCTTCGCCTTTCAAATCGAGGGGGGCAGCAATGATCGCCGCGTCGGCGATTCCTTTATGCATCGCGATCAGGCGATCGGTCGAGCTTATGACCGAGACGATCGTTGTCTTGGGACCAAGACGGTAACGGTCGATCAAAAATTGAATCTCGTAAGAAGTGAGATTGCCAAAGCCGCTGGCGGCAATCTTCTTGCCGGCCAAGTCGTTGACCGTGGCGATATCCGGGCGAGCGAGGAGTATGTGTTGCAACTTCACCGAAGCGAAAAAAATCACTTTGGCGGGCGCGCCTCGAGCGGTCGCGGTAGCGATCGTACTGGGAATAGTCGTGTAGTCCACTGAACGGTTGAGCAAAGCGGGAGCGGTCAGACTCGCGTTCATCTGAATCATTTCCACGTCGAAGCCGCGCTTGGTGAAAAAGCCCTTTTTTACGGCTATATAAATCGGCAGATAGCTCAGTGACGGTGACGCCGTGGCGATTCTGATTTTAGTTTTGCTTCGGGTTTGCGCCCAAACGGCCGGCGGGACGCCGAAGACTGCGATAATTAGAATCATTCGAAAGAACGCTTGCAAGCGGTGCTTCATGGATCGGTGCTGCGGCCTCGTCGTCTTTGCCTTTGGCGCTATTGTAAAGCGTGGTTACTCTCACCGCGCGAGGCGAAACGGAGGGTAGTGCAAAGGCCAGTGCACTATAAACTTGTAACCGGATTGTTAGCCCATCGTAGCCACCGCGGGAGCGCAAACATCGTTCTTCGCTTGGTGGGAGAGCGGACGGGCGTGATTTATCGCCGTTCTAGGCTTTGAAGTGACACTCAGCCCTTACTCTAGGCGTTTATTGCACGTTGATGCCAACTTTTTGCCATTTAGTCACCGGCAATTAGCTCCCGCTGTTCGATAATCCATTCATTATTCAATCGTTACGCTTCACGAGACGATGGCACGGGGCTTGAATTGAATCGGCTGGCTGGATTCAATTTGCCGCGCTTGGCCGTGAACCGCGGCGAAACTGACGATAGTTCCATGAAGTCGACGCAATTGGCGAAAAAGGTATTGAAGCAAACTTGTTCAGAAGCGTGAACGCCCCATAACCAACTGACTCCATGCAAAGCAACTTTCATTCAAGCCTTCGCGCGCGCTTGATCCACTTGGTTCTTCTCGCCGTGCTTCCGGCCCTCGCCGTCATCATTTATAGCGCCAACGAACAACGGATCACAGACAGTCAAGCAGCGCGGCGCGACGCGCTCAAACTAGTGCGCATCGTTTCCACGAGCCAGCAGCGGCTCATCGACAGCACGCAACAGCTGCTTGTCGCGTTATCTCTGCTTCCCGAGGTACGCGCACATAACAGCTCTACGTGCAGCGATCTTTTTAGCCGTCTGCTCGCGGAATATCCGATGTATGCCAACCTAGGCGCCGCGAATGTTCATGGCGAGCAGTTTTGCGGCGCGCGTCCTGCCAAGATGCCCGTGAATATTTCCGACCGAAGCTATTTCCGGCAGGCGCTACAGCAACGCAATTTCGCCATCGGCGAGTACCAAATCGGCCGCGCTACCGACCGGACGACCTTAAACCTGGCCTATCCGATCCGCGCTCCCGAGGGACGCGTCACCGGCGTGGTTTTCGCTGCGCTGGATTTAGCGTGGTTCCAACAGACCGTCGGTGCGCTCAATTTACCGAGCTATGCTTCGCTTGCCATCTACGATCACCGAGGCATCATACTCGCGCGCTATCCGGACGCTGACCATCTGGTGGGTAAACCTGTCCCAGAAGGTGAGCTTGCTAAAATCGTTTCCGCGCGCGCCGAAGGAGTGGTGGAAGCAGCCGGCCCTGACGGCCAAAGGCGCATCTACGGATTTACCACCATCAGTGATAGCTCCCGCGAGGGACAAATTTTTTTTCATATCGGCGTTCCGATTAGCGTCGCATTAGCCAACGCCGATGGTTTGCTCTGGCGTAATTTGACGGCTCTGTTCTTGGTAAGCTCGCTGGCGCTCCTGGCTGCCTGGTATGGCGGCGATGCGTTCGTCCTCGGTCCATTGAGAAGGTTGCTCGCTGTAACGGAGCGAGTGCGCGCCGGAGATCTCAGCGCGCGTACGGAACTGCCGCACCGAAACGACGAGATTGGCCGTCTCGCCACTTCGTTCGACGAGATGGCAAAAACTCTCCAAGGGCGGCGATCCGAAGCCGTTGCCGCCGAAAAACGTTTGGAGCGGAACCTGCAGCGTCTCAATGCTCTACACGATATCGACATGGCGATCACTTCGACTCTGGACTTGCACGCCGTGTTGAAAATTCTCATGGAAAAGGTCGATCTCGTGCTGCCCGGCGCTGTGGCCACCATTCGACTGATCAGCAAGGAGAGCGGCAAGCTGGAGGCCGTGGTTTGTCGAAACCTTGACGAAACCGAATGGCGCGCCGCCAATTCGGGGTTGCTTCATGAATTCGCCAAGATTGTTTTGGAAAATAAGATTCCCTTAACCGTGGCCAACGCGCAAACCGATCCACGCAACGATAAACGCGAGTTCGCAAAGCGCTTCGGTTTGGTCTCCTACCTCGGTATTCCGCTCGTCGCTAAGGATCAATTGCTTGGACTCATCGCCTTTTACACAAAAGAGGAACACGCCTTCAACGACGACGAGATCGAATTTTTGAGTACCCTGGCGGGTCAGTCCGCGATCGCGATCCAAAATGCAAAGCTCTACGAGGAGACTCGGCGCAGCGAGGCGGAAATATCGGCGTTGCATATGCTTACCGTGGCAGCCACACAATCGTTGGACCTAGATGTGGTACTCCATCAGACGATCCAAAAGATCACGCAGCTGTTCCATTTCGACCTCACCCGCGTGTTTCTTTTTAATGCGGAGATGACTGAGCTAGGCGTAAAAGCCGCTTTCGAGGCTCGGCCGGAATTCTGGCGTGAAGCCAGTTACTTTCGGCGCGGGGAATCTCTCGTTGGACGGGTTGCCGAGACCGGCCAGGCATTTGTCTCCGCCGACATTGCTCACGATCCGCGCTATTGGGAAATGAGCGGAAATCACGGCGCGAGTCAGGCTGGCGCTCATTTCCTGGCGATGTTTCCGATCAAAACGAAACTGAGAGCCTGGGGAGTGCTGGTGTGCGCGGGAACGTTGCCTCGCTTGCTCAAGGCTAACGAAATTAATTTGCTCGAGTCTATGACGAACCAGATCGGCATCGCCGTGGAGAACAGCACCTTGTATCAGCAAACGGCCGCTAAGGCCAAGGATCTCGCCACGCTTTATTCGGTCGCCGGTATCGCCAGCGAGTCTTTGGATATCAACGTCGTTTTGAAAAAGACGATGGAAAAGCTATTGGCGATTTTTAATTTTGACGCGGCGCGAATCTATCTCTGTAATGAAGATAGCGGCGATCTGCACCTGGTCACGCACTACGGCATTCCGCCGGGTGTGCCGCTGGTCGCGGTTTATAAAGCTGGAGAAGGTCGCTTAGGTCGGGCCATCGAAACCGGCGAGGCGATGTATGTCGATGATATGGCCACCGACACGCTCTATAACAAACTGGCTTATAACAAGAATATGTTGAAGGCGGGATTTCACAGCTCATTTCTTATTCCCCTTCGGGTCCGGGGAGAGGGATTGGGTGTGATGAATTTTCTCGGCAAGGAACGCTATCATTTTTCTGAAGCTGATATTCAACTGATCAATGCCATCGCCGACCATCTGGGTGTGGCGGTGGGGAACGCGCGGCTCTTTTCCCAAGTGAATAAGAAAACCATTGAGCTCGAAACCGCGAGCAAGGGGAAAGACGAGTTTCTCGGGGTCATCTCCCATGAATTGAGAACGCCGCTGAACGTCATCAAGGGATATACGGAAATCATGATGCAAGGCGTGCTCGGCGAAATTACTCCGGGGCAAAGAAAGGCCGTTGAAACGATCAGCAATCAGTCGAGGGAGCTGTTCAACATGATCAACGGCGTGTTGCAAGTGACCCGGATCGAGGCCGACGCCGTTCGCGCGGCTTCCTGGGAAGTGAATCTGGTGCAACTCCTGGATGAACTACGATTGAACTACAACATTCCATTCGGCCGAGATTTGACCGTTAACTGGGACTACCCGGCGGACCTGCCGATCCTTTGGACGGACGATGAAAAATTGAAGGCGGTGATTCAGAATCTGATAAACAACGCGATCAAGTTCACCGAAAAAGGAAAAGTCACTGTTGCCGTGCGCCACTTGGCGCGGACACGCGCGATAGAACTCAAGATCAGCGATACCGGTATCGGGATTCCGAAAGAAAAAGTAGAAACTATTTTCGACATGTTTCAGCAGGTGGACAGCTCGGCGTCGAGGAAGTTCGGCGGCGTCGGATTGGGACTCTATATCGTCCGAAAGTTTACCGAGCTGCTTGGTGGAACCGTCGTCGTGGAAAGTGAGTTTGAACGGGGTTCGACGTTTACCGTAACGCTGCCGATCCGCGTCGCGCCCGCCCAACCGAAGCGTAAAGGGGAACTGCCGCGCGACGGCGCGCTGGACTTTTGAACGCTCCCGATGTCCGACCTGGGGTGCGACTAATTTGATTTGAGCGCTCTTTAACTCTCCTCTAAGTCCTGTTTAAATTCCCTCAAAGTTTACGCGCTTAGGAGCCGAGGCTTTTACCATGAACGGACCGATGTCCGGTGATATTTTCCCCGCGCGCGAGGCAATCGATTTGATCGATCAGATCGATCTTGGTTTGCCTCTCGAAATTCCACCGTTGCCGCCGGAAGCCGAACCGAAGAATGTGCCCACCGAAGAGCATCGCTGGCTTTTAGGAGAAATCGCCCGTCTCAAGAAAGAAAAAAACGCTTACATTCTGGCGCACAACTATGCGCCGTCGGACATCCAGGACGTCTCCGACGCGGTCGGCGATTCGCTCTATTTAGCGCAGAAGGGCGCCGAGTCGGACGCGGAAATCTTGCTCGAAGCTTCCGTCCTGTTCATGAATCAAATTCTCGCGATTATGAAAAAGCCGCACCAGCGCGTGCTCGCGCCCGATCTCGGCGCGCTCTGTTCCCTCGCCGCTCACGCCGACGTCGACAAGATCCGCCGCTGGAAGCAGGAGCATCCCGACGGTATCGTGATCAGTTACGTGAACACGTATTTAGACGTGAAGGCGGAGAGCGACTACTGTTGCGCCTCGGCCAATGCCGCTCAGGTCATTCTCCACGTGTTGGAATACTCGGAGCCGAGCCAGCCGATTCTTTTTCTGCCGGATGTTTATTTAGGATTCTACGCGGCGAAATTATTAGAGCAGCAAAAACAACCGCTGGACCGGCTATGGCTGATGATGGGCGCGTGCCACGTGCACGATCGCATTCGTCCCTATCATGTCGAGCAGCAACGGCGCTCCTATCCCAACGCAGCAGTGGTGGTCCATCCCGAGTGCGGCTGCACCAGCGCTTGCATGCGCCAGATGGCGCAAGAGAAAACGCCTGTGGAGATGATGCAGTTTCGTTCGACCCAAGGGATGGTGCAATTCGTGCGCGACACGCCGCAAAAAGTCGTCATCATGGCGACCGAGGTCGGGAATATTTATCCACTTTCAAAAGCGGCGCCGGACAAGACTATCGTACCGGCGAGCCGTGAGGCTGTGTGCGCCTTCATGAAGCAGAATACCTTGCGCAAAGTCTGTCAATCCTTGCGCGACGGTGTTCATGAGATTAGTGTGGCGCCGGAGCTGGCCGCGCGCGCTCGGGTCCCCATCGAGCGCATGTTGAAAATTCGCTGAATCACTATTGGTTCGTAATTCCGGCGCGGCCAATCGGGAGGCATTCCATGAGCAGGACATCGATCGAGATCGTCAATCCGGTAGGAGTCGGCGCGAGCAAACAAACCGGTCTGGCCCGGCGCAAGCACGATTCCCTGCGCGGATTGCGCGTCGGCTTGCTCGACAACAACAAACCCAATGCCGATAAGTTTCTGCAATTTGTCGGTGATCTGCTCAAGCGGCGACAGGGCGATTTCGAGCTCGTGGCGCTACGCAAAATGAGCCGGACCGAGGCGGACTGCTTGCCCGAGCTGATCGGGCGCTGCGATGTCGTGATCAACGCCTTTGCCGATTGAGGCTCGTGCACGTCGTGGAGTGTCCACGACTCCGTCAAACTCGAAAGCGCGGCGATTCCGACCGCCACGATCGTCACCGACGAGTTTTTTACCCTGGCTCAGAGCGAGTCGCAGAATCGCGGCATGGCCGATTTGCCTTTGGTGAAAGTGCCGCACCCGGTGGGATCGATAGCTCTCGACCGATTACGCTTGTTGGCGGAGTCGACGGTTGACGTGATTGCGGTGCAGTTGCTGCGCAATAATAAATTTACTGACGGTGCGAGGGCGATAAACCGTTCGAACGGCGCTTATTCCGATTCATTGGCTACGGTTTCAATCGAGCCCGCCGAATTATTCAGCGAGATGATCGAACGCGGCTGGAGCGACGGTCTGCCGGTTCTGCCGCCGACGCGAGCGGCGGTTGAAAAAATGGTCGCGGCTAGCGGATTGGATTGGCACTTTTCCCTCGGCGCGATGCCGCCACTAAACGGTAGGGCGACCATTGAAAAGCTTGCTGCCAACGCGGTGATGGCTGGCTGTTTGCCGGAATATTTTCCGCTGGTTGTCGCGGCGACAACGGGTGCGTTGCTGCCGGGATTTAATCTCGACGGCGTGCAAACCACCACCGGCAACGTCGCGCCGATGATTATCGTCAACGGGCCGTGCCGCCAGCGCATAAAAATCAATTCGGGAGCGAATGTCCTCGGCCCGGGATGGCGCGCCAATGCGACCATCGGCAGAGCGCTGCGATTGATTATGACCAATATCGGTGGGGCGATTCCCGGGCAATTCGACAAGTCGACGGTCGGACAGCCGGCCAAGTACACCTTTTGCTTCGGGGAGAACGAAGAGGCGAGTCCGTGGCAGCCGCTCCATGCTGAGCGCGGTCTCGATATGAATTGCGATACGGTTAGCGTCACGGGTTGCAGCGGTGTGTATAGCGCCGTCGATATGGCGAGCCAGACGGCCAAGGGACTGCTCAAGACCTTCGCGCTGACGATGACCGGCGGTTTGGCGAGCGGCGTGACCACGACGGAAGTTCTAATCGTAATTTGTCCGGAGCACGCGGCGATTTTCGCCGCCGGCGGATACTCAAAAGATGCTATTCGTCAGGAATTGTTCGCCATGGCGAGACTGCCTCATGAAAAGATTTCG
>JBEVIO010000031.1:0-3900 GCA_040510635.1 Binatia bacterium
TGGCCAGATCTACGGTTTTCTTTTCCGCTTCCAAGTCAGCGCCTGCCCGCCGACCAAACCTAAGGCGCCCCACAACCCGCGAAAATTCGCGCATGCTTACATGACCAGGTGTGGCATCGCGCCGGGCAAAATGTTGTCGCTAATTTACCTCGGCTTGCCGGCCGCTTCAAATTCACACCTAACAAAGCTTGGATTCTAGCTTCGACTAACCGGCAAATCCGCGCTGTCGCCGGACAAAATACCAATCGCCTGCCGTAGTTCCTCTTGCACATCGGCATCGTTCTCTGCTCGTAACCGGCGGCGCAAAGGGTCGAGCGCTGTCTGTGAGCCGATCTGACCTAAAGCCCACGCCACGTGCCCGCGCACCACGGATTCCTCGTCGTCGAGAGATCGGATGAGGGCCGGCACCGCATCGAGGGATTTTAGGTTACCGAGTGCCACCGCGACATTACGCAAAAAGCCGCGCCGCTTGGCGCGTAAAATCGGACTGGCGCGAAAGCGTTGGCGGAACTGAGCTTCACTGAGCGATAAAAACGCGATCAGCTCCGGGGCGTGCAGGCCGGGACGCGGCTGAAACGCGATTTCCGCAGTCGGGAGCGCTTTCACATTATATGGACAGACTTCCTGGCAGATATCGCAGCCGAAGATGTGATTGCCCACAAGCGGTCGCAGCGAACGCGGCATCCAATCCTTGAGCTCGATCGTCAAATACGAGATGCAGCGCCGCGCATCCAGCACGTAGGGCCCGACAAAGGCGCCGGTCGGGCAGGCTTTCAAACACAAATCGCAGCGACCGCAACGATCGCGAATCGGCCGATCGTAAGCGAGCGGCAAATCGACGAACAATTCGCCCAAGAAAAACCACGAGCCTTTCTTCGGCGAAATAAGCTGGGTGTTTTTACCAATCCAGCCGAGCCCAGCGATACCGGCAAAGTCTCGCTCCAAAACCGGACCCGAATCGACAAAAGCTTTTCCTTGAATGTTGCCGTCATGGAATTGGCCGATACTCTCAAGCAGCGCCTCCAGCTTGCCCTTCATGAGGTTGTGATAGTCGTCGCCCCAGGCGTAGCGCGAGATCCATCCGCGTGACTCCGAAGATTCGACCGGACGGGAATAACCGCTGTAATAGTTCATCCCTACTGAAATAATCGAGACCGCCCACGGCACGAGCTGGCGCGGATCGCGCCGCAACGACTCGGTGCGTCGCATGTAATCTAGGTTGCCGGCCAATCCCTCGCGCAGCCACTGGGCGAAGGATTGTTCATGCGGCGCAGGACGCACCGGCGAAATGCCGACCAGCTCGAAGCCCAATCGTTGAGCGGCCTCTTTGATTTGCGCTGACAGCGCGGTTTCGGCCCGGCGCAGCACAGGGGTCATGATCGCCTCGATTTATTCGAATAGAGCAAAATAATATCAACTAGTCGCACGAACTTGACGGTATTTTCGACACGCTCAGTGATAAGACATTTTGTCGTTGGGATCTGAGGTTTCGTTGTCCAGCAGAGGCTTGCGGCCGGCAAAGCCGTCTTCGATTCGGTGCCAATAACCGATGCCAGGCTCGCCGATTTGCCAGCAGAGGAAGACCACTTCCGCGCCGAGCAGACAAGGAAAGTCGATCAAGCCCTGCTCCACGCCTTTACAAATGCATCCATAGCTATTGATCTCGTCGACGCAGCCCTTTACCTGGCCAATCAACTTTGCGATCTCGCCGTCGTCGCGCAGCCGATTCATCAAATTCGGCGCTTCCGGATCGAGTCCCTCTCGGCGAACCACCGATTCGCTGGCGCCCTTTAAACGGCGAATATTTTCGAGAACCTGCTCGACCAACGGTCGAAGCTTCGGCAGCAGGTCGTTCGCCTCAATAACGGTGAAAAGTCGTGGAAAACTTGCCTGGGATTCCATTAGCAAATCTTTGTCGACGCGGATCCGGAAAAAGCAAGGGCGATTTTTTTGTAACTTCTGCTTGCGATTAGAGATTCATGCCTTCGCGGATCTGCCGCAACAAAGCGATATTGTCCGAATGCCCGGTCATAACGGCGGATACCGCCCCTCGCATCGGTCTCCCGAGCAGGTAAAAATCGCCGAGAATATCGAGGATCTTGTGGCGCGCAAACTCGTCGGCGAAGCGCAACTCGGTATTGATAATCTTATCGTCGCCGATGATGATGCAATTGTTGAGCTTGCCGCCGCCGACCAATCCCATGGTCTGGAGTTTTTCGATGTCGCGCAAGAAACCGAAAGTCCGCGCCGGCGCGATCTCCGTCTTGAACGTCTCCGGACCGAGAGAAGTGTAGCGGTGTTCCTGCTCGCCCACCGGTTCGGGATAACGCAACACATAGTGCACGGAAAATGTATCGGCGGGCTCGATGCGAATTGACTCTTCGCCTTTCGCGTGGACCTCGTAAGGCCGGTCAATGACGATTTCCAAACACTCTCCGGCTTGCTCTTCGATGCCGGCCTCTTCGAGGGCCTGGCAAAACTCTTCCGCCGACCCGTCCATGATCGGCACTTCACTTTGCACCTTGGCAAGCAAATTGGTGACACCGTAGCTGTGCAGGACGGCGAGAAAGTGCTCAACGGTGCCGACGGCAAATCCTTTCGAGCGCAACGAAGTCGCGTAGCCCGTCGAGCCGACGTAATCGAGATGGGCCGGAACGGTCACGTCGCCGGAAATCCCGGTAAATAATATGCCGCTGTTAGCCGGCAGCGGATGGAGAATCAAGCCGGTTTTTACCCCGGAATGAAGCCCCTGGCCGGAAAGCACCACGCTCTTTTTCAAAGTTCGCTGTTTGATCGTTTGCGCACCGGCGGCGCCCAACGGCGCCGCAGCCGTTGCGCTTGCCGAGCGCGCTTTCCGGCTTCGATCGCCGTTTTGCTCGGGCCCGGTGGCGCGAGGCAGTTCGCCCAGCGCGCGCTGCACCGTCAGCAAGAGCCCGTCCAAGGACACCGGCTTCTCGATGAAATCGAAGGCGCCGAATTTGGTCGCGGTAACGGCCGTATGAATATTGCCGTGACCGGAAACCATTACGACGTTGATGTCGGGCTCTTGGATCTTGATCTCTTTGAGCAGGCCGATGCCGTCTATCTGCGGCATCCAGATGTCGAGCAGAACGAGGTCGGGCCGCTCGCTTTTGATGATGTCGAGAACCTGGGTGCCGTCCGGTGTATCGATCACCCGGTAACCCTCATCGTTCAAGACTTCGCGCACCGAATCGCGCACGCCGTCCTCATCGTCGACCACTAAAATTGTTTTGGGCATCGCCAGCTCTTCCACCAGTCCTCCCGACTTTTCCTAGTGTACCGCACTTTTCGCCAAAATCTGAGCCCCTGTGTCGCGGTGCGCCGGCAACTCGATGGTGATGCGAGTTCCCTGCGGATCGTTGGGCCAAGCGCGAATATAGCCGCGATGATCTTCCACAATCTGGCTGACAATCGTCAGTCCCAAACCCGTGCCGTTTTCTTTGGTAGAAAAATAGGGCTCGAAAATCTTTGTTCTGAGTTCAGGCGCAAGGCCGCAGCCGTTGTCCGCCACTTCCAGCGTCACCACGCCGCGGGCGCGCTCGTAACTGGTCGCGAGCTTGATCTCCCCCCGCCCCTCGACCGCGGCGACCGCGTTGTCGAGCAGATTCATCAGCACCCGTTTCATCTGGTCGCGGTCGACCTCCACAGGCGGCAGATCTCCAGCGCCGAAATGAAACTCGATGCCGTGATGTCCTTCTTTGAAAAGCACGAGGGCTTCGTTGACGATCTCATTTAGGTCATTAGGCATTGGTTGCGCCGACGGCAGGCGCGCGAACTGGGAAAATTCGTTGACCAAATTCTTGAGCTCGTCGACCTGCTGGATGATCGTCGTTGTACACTTGTCCAGAAGCCCGCCGTCCTCTTCCAGGATATTCGCGT
>JBEVIO010000032.1:0-3958 GCA_040510635.1 Binatia bacterium
AAAGTTCTCACAGGCAAGGCGTACGTCAAAGGGTATCGAGACAGCAGCACGTCCATGGGGCTTTTTCAGCACCCTGCTAATTCGTTGATTCATCATCCGTCAGTGTGGCTCGTCGTGCCGACAGCCCTGCTTCTAATCGGCCAGGCAACGGCACCGTTTGCGCCTGCTGTTTCCCTCGGCGCAGCATTTCTTGTGATTGCGCCGTTGTTTCTTTGCTTGACGGCCAAGACACGGCGCTGGGGCATGGTGCTGTTTCTTGGCGCGCTTGCCTTTAGCGTAGGTCTTGTTAGGCACCGGGCGCTGCTGGAGCCGGTATTCCCGCCGAATCATTTGCGCGCGGCGATGAACCGGGCCGAGCTGCTTTACGTTGAAGGCTCTTTATTGCAAGAGCCCGAAAAGTTACCGAACCGAAGCCGCTGGATTATCCGGACGCAAAGTATCTGGCATCCCACCGGTGCCGAGGAGATCAGCGGCAACTTGATCGTCAACGTACGAACCGTGCGGCGCGAGTGGCGCTACGGCGACCGGGTGCGCTTTAAGGTGCGGCCGGTGGTGCCCCGTGATAGCGGCAATCCCGGCGGCTTCAATTACGCGAACTATTTGGCGCGGCGCGAGATTTACGCTTCCGGGTTTCTTGACAACGATCAAGAAGTCGAGCTGGTGCAGCGCGAATCGGGCGCGTTGCGCGGTTCCATTGAGGATTTACGCAGGGCGATTCGCCGCCATATCCAGGAAAACTTCTCTGCCTCTCACGGCGCTCTGCTCAAGGCCCTGGTCATCGGCGACATGGGTGAAATCAGCAAAGAGACGCGCGCTGCCTTCACAGCCGCCGGTGTGAACCATGTGCTGTCGATCTCGGGGTTGCACGTCGCGATGTTGGGCTTGGTGGTCTTCGCGCTGATCCGCTTTGGCTGCGCCTGGAGCACGTATTGTTTGCTGCGCTGGAACCTGCTCAAAGTGGCGGCATTTTTTTCTTTCGTCGCCGTCGTCTTCTACACGGCGCTGGCCGGCGCGATGGTGCCAACCGTGCGGTCGGCGATCATGATCGGCGTCTACCAACTGGCGGTGCTGCTCGACCGGGAAGAGGAAGTATTCACGAGTCTCGCGCTGGCGGCGCTTCTGATCGCGCTGGTTTGGCCAGGAGTCGTCGCGGACATCTCGTTTCAACTTTCGTTTTTGGCTGTCTTGTTCATCGTCTGGGGCGTGCGCAAAATGCAAGCGCGGCGGGCGCCGAAACGACGCGATGAATTGCCGCAGGAGAGAAGATGGCTGCGCGAGAAGTTGCGCCAGGCCGCGCCGCATTTTATGGTGCCGCTGCTCGCCACCGTCGGCACTGGCCCCTTGATAGCGCACTACTTCGGTCATCTTTCCCTCGCCGGCTTCGTGGCAAATCCGCTGATCGTCCCTCTGATAGGGTTTATCGTCGTGCCCATCGGCTTGCTGGTTGGTTTTTTGGCGGTGGTCGCGCCGCAAGCGGCGCCGTCGCTCGTCTGGCTCGCGGAAAAATTACTCGCGTTGACCCTTTGGTTGGTGGATTGGCTCGCCAGACTGCCCCTGGCCAATATCGGTGTGCCCGCGCCCAATGCCTGGGAAGTCATCGGGCTGTACTCGTTAATCCTGCTGCTCTTCACGCTCAAGCGCAATCGCTATGTATTGGCCGCTATGGTCCTGGTCGTAACCGGGCTCTGCGCCGATGGCTACTATTGGTGGCAAGAGCGCTGGCGGCGCGCCAATTTGCGCGTCACGCATCTCAACGTTGGCCAGGGTGACGCCGCGGTGGTGGAGTTGCCCGGTTCGAAGGTTTTGTTGCTTGATGCCGGTGGTACGGCGTTCGGCGACTTCGACCCCGGCGAGTCCATTGTCGCGCCATTCTTGCGCGCCCGGAAAATTCTCAAGGTTGATTATCTGGCAGTTACACATCCGCGCATCGACCACTACGGCGGCATGCGCGCCATCGCCGCGGAGTTTTCGCCCACCGAGTTCTGGTCCGGAGACGGGCGCGGGAAAGCCGGGCGCTTTGAGGATTTGGAGGAGGCGCTGGCACAGGCGAAAATTCCACGGCGATCGCTCACAGCGGGCGAGCCGTGCCGCGCCATCGAGACAATATCATTCTGCGTTGTGTCTGCGCCAGCCGGCAATGGCGACGACGGTTCCGTGGTGCTTCTCTTGGAACATGGCAAGCTGCGCTATCTATTTGCCGGCGATATCGATAAACGCCAAGAAGCGATCTTATTGCAGAGTAAGGTATTGCCGCCGGGCGGCGTGCTGAAGGTCCCGCGCCACGGCAGCGCAAGCGCGAGCAGCCCGGAATTTATCGCAGCGCTACGGCCCAGACTTGCGATAATCTCCGCCGGCGCGCGCGGCCGCTTGGAAGGCCAGCGAGACGAAGTGAGCGAGCGCTATAGCGCCGGCGGCGCTATAGTATTGCGCACGGACCGTGACGGCGCAATCATCGTCGAATCCGACGGCGCTAGCATTCGTTATCGAGGGTACAAAAGTGAGAGGAAAGGCGTAATCAGATTTTGATTCCGCCGTCGCTGCGCGCTGTCCGGTTAATTTATCCGAGCGCTTTTAGTTCCTCGATATAATCCTTGAAACCCGCCTCGATGGCGAAATCCGGCTGCCAGCCGAGTACTTCTTTGGCTTTCTTGATGACCATCGGCTGCTTCGCCGAGCGCGGCTTGGTTCCTGGAATGATTTCGACTTGCAGTTTCGGCAGTAGCTTTTCCGCGGTGGCGACGAGGTCATCGAATGGAATAACGACGCCGGTGCCAATATTGAGTGTCACGGGCTCTTTGAGCGGAGTCGTAGCCGCCTTGTCGAGGGCTCGGCCCAGGTCTTTGTAATAAACGTATTCAAAATCGCGGGCCACTTCCTGGGCGATTTTCACCACGCCGCCTTTGATGCCCGTCTGAAGCATGTTTTGCACCATCTCGCCGCCGCCGGAGCCGCCGGCGAAGTGACCGACGCCGTAAACGTTGGCTAGGCGTAACACTATCAATTCGAAGCCGAACATGCGCTGATACGCCTCCACCATCAACTCTTTGGCCACTTTCGAGTTGCCATAGGGCTCGCCCGGTCCGCGGCGAAAATCTTCGTCAATCGGGTGGGGCTCGCCGTGGCGCCGGTCATAGATGCCGAAGGTGCTGATCTGCACTAGACGTTTGACGCCGGTAAGGCGCACCGCTTCGGCGACGTTGATCGTGCCCATGACGTTGATTTGCAGGCCGGTATAAACGGGTTGCGCGACTTTGCCGCCGATCAGACCGGCGGTGTGAAGAACTGTGTCGCACTTGTATTTCTGAATCGTCTCAATCAGCGACGGCAAATCACGAATATCCCGTTGCACCACGGTGACATCGGCGCCGCCCAGTTTGTGCGCAAGAAAATCTTTTCTCGGCGCGACGTCGTAAAAAACCACCTTCTCGCCGCGCTTGAGCGCGTTTTGCGCGTAGGAAGTGCCGACCAAACCTAAACCCGTTATCAGTGTCGTGCCCATGTTCGCTCCTTTCCGCTCTCGTCCTATTCACCTCCCCATACTTGAAGGGAGTTGAAATGTCCAGTTTCATCCACCTGGCAACCGGTGTACCAAGTTTAACGAAGCGGTGGAGCGTTTGACAGTGAGGGAAGATGTTCTCGCGCCTATGGAAAAAAATCTCTGCGACAAACCGCGGTAGTGGGGTGGGCCGATGAATTACCAGTCAATGAGTCTGATGTTAAAGGTTTTGGCGGACTGCGGTGTTATGCGCCTGATGAGATTGCTGCTAAAAACCGGTGTCGTTTATATGGTCTACTGCTCATGATCGATAGCCCCTCACCACTTTCCGACCACGGGAAGGTCTCCGGATCTACCGAAGGAGCTGATGCAGGTATCGACCCCGCAGCCGTCCAGTTGTCCATTGCCGTTTTTATCCAAGAACCACTCTCCGGTGCTCGGACGGAAAACGCCAATCATCGC
>JBEVIO010000033.1:0-4616 GCA_040510635.1 Binatia bacterium
GGCGTGGGCAATGCCAACCGCTGGATGGACTGGCAGTTATCGGCTTTCAATCCGACCATCGTGCCGCTGTTCTGGAATCTGGTTCGGACTCCTGCAGATAAGCGCGATCCCAAAGCCGTCGAGGCGGCTTTGGACAAAACAATCAAAGCTTGGGAACTGGTCGAGAGTCAGTTGGCAAAGACTCGCTTCCTCGGTGGCGAAGATTTTTCATTGGGAGATATACCGCTCGGGGTGTGGGCTTACCGTTGGTTTAATCTCCCGATCGAACGCCCTGCGCAGCCCAATCTAAACGACTGGTACGAGCGCCTGAAACAGCGTAAGCCTTACCAGACTCACATCATGATACCTGTCACTTGAGATTTCTTCCGCGCGTAGCTGATGGCGGCACTGAGCAGTCGGCAACTCATGACAATCCGGCGCTCAAAGACCCTGTTCTAGGAGGGTGTCACTCAGGGTCAGGCTGCGCGCGGTAATGTGATTTCAACCTTCGTGCCGGCGTTTACGCCGTTAGCAATCGCGATCGTGCCGCCGTTTCGCTCGACGAATTTTTTTGCCAGGGGCAAACCGATCCCGGTGCCATGGGGCTTGGTGGTAAAGAACGGCTCGAAGACCCGTTCGCGATTCTCCGCAGGGATGCCTTCGCCGGTGTCTTCGATCGAGAGCTGCACTACGGCGCCGGCGCCGTTATGCTCCGACGATTTAGTTCGGATCGTCACGCTTCCGCCTTTCGGCGTAGCCTCAAGCGCATTCGTGATCAGCACCATCAAAGCTTGTTCCAATTGATTCACGTCCGAACTGACGCAGGGCGACGCGGCATCTAAATCGAGGTCGAGCGTGACCTTCGCGTCACTGAAGCGGGCGCCCATGGTCTCCATCACCTCGCGCACTACCGAGTTCACTTCGACCCGACTCGGGCGCGGCTCGAGAGGTTTGGCAAAATTTAACAAACCCTGCATGCGTTTTTGCACCCGGTCGACTTGCTGCATGATGCTCCGTAAATTTTCTCTCGTCTTGCCGTTTTGTTCAGATCCGTCAGCGCCCTCAACGTCGAGCAAAGCGACCTGAGCTGCGGCGCGGATCGACGACAGCGGGTTACCGATACCGTGAGCCACGGCGGCCGCCATTTCACCCACCAGTGCCATGCGCTGCGAGGCGGCCAGCTCGGCTTGCATCTTGAGCAGGTGCTCTTGTTGTTCGGCGATTTTCCGCGCGGCTCGGCGCATGATCGCGAAGAGTGAAACATACAGCAGCAAACCACCACCCACAGCACCCAGGAAAACTACTAATCTCGCCTGACGGACAGCTTGGAGGATCGTATCCGGGCGGCGGTAGGTTTCAAAAACGCCAAGTAATTCTCCACCGTTTTCGCCATAGATCGGCACATAGACTTCAACCACCGGTGACGCGGCTTTTCCGTCCACGGCGCTGTCGCTCTGTTGCCGCTCGCCCATGTCGGCGATTACGTTGCCGCGCAGGGCTTTCTGCAATTGGGGGTTGTCGCCAAAATATTTACCGACGAGTTGTTTATTGTCCGACCAAATGACGATTGCTTTGGGATTGTAGACCCGAAATCGGATAATCTCCGGCTCAAGCCGCATATGATCGAGCAACGCCGCGAATTTAGGGCCGACCGATTTTCGGTCCTGGGCCTTGAAGTCATATTCCACGAGAAATTTTCTTACATCCGCCCGCACGATTTGCGCTGTAGTGCGCCATTCCCGATCGAGGATCTGACTGATTAGATAATTGGAGACGATAAACCAAAGGGCAATCGTCATGATGCCAACGCAAATAAGACTGTGGATAGCAAACCGGGTAGCGAGGCTTGCGTTGGCATATACGGACTTGAGTGCGAGCTTGCCGAGATTCATGAGACCTCGTCACACGTCGCAAACCTTTTTGAACGCCGAGAACATCTTGCCTACGGGCCTAGTTAATGCCGTTTTTACTTGCCCCCGATCATCGAAGCTATCATTTAATCGCAGATTGATAACAGTCGCTGCAAGCCCCGGTTTCTAGTTATTTGGCGGAAGCCAACTTGTCAAGGCGATGAGTCGGGTCGGGGTGACTTCGAATCCTTAGTACGAAAAGCGGCCAGAGCGCAGAGCAATCGGTGGTCTTGGGATAAATCTTACAGAAATTTGCGAAAAAAGCCCCTTTGCCACCAGCATTCACCTTTTGCCTGACGGATGACGAGATCAAAAAAAACGCCGGGCATTAAGCCCGGCGCCATTTTGGACCGATGTAGGTCTGGTTGTATTAACTATGGACCAAATCGAATTGTTTTACCTCGTGGGTTACATCAGAGATTGCTCAGAGCAAGAGTAATGCCGATTTGTAAGATTGCGAGATTCAAAACAAAAAATTTTCGCTATAACGGATAGAAGTGTAAGATCAACTGACACTTTCAAGTAGTCCTCACGTAACTCGATAAAACCTGGAATTGACGAATGTTATTCGTTTCGATCATTGTCAGCATTCCTTACAAGCATTCCGCAACAATTAGTCTTGAATGCTGACTTTTTGTACTGCTAACGAAATCAACTCTAGCGGGTGGGTTTCTATAAACAGCCTGAGAACCGCATAGGATAGAACCTCACAGCGAAGCGAAGTTCAATACCGATTTTTGCGATCGCAGGATTGCGATAGAGCTATTTTACGAAGAAACGCAACGACTGGCTGGTGTACTGCACGAGCGGCCCAAAGTAGACACCAAACACTATCGTGAGCACCGTCAGGGGGATCAAGAGGGTGAAATCATTAACCGCCACTGCAACTGGCTTGTCCTCGGGGTTGGGCGTGTCGAGAAACATGGTCTTGACGATTTTCGCGTAGTAATAAAGCGAGATCACGCTGTTGAGCGCCGCTACTAACGCTAGCGCACCGAATGCGCCGCCTTGCTTCAGCACCGCGGAGAACAAGAAAAATTTTCCGATAAACCCGGCGAACGGCGGCAGGCCGGTCAGCGAAAAGAGAAAAACCGCCATGCAAATCGCCGGCACGATCGCGCCGCGCCAGGCCAGGCCGCGGTAAGTCTCGATGTCTTCGTCGCCGGTAACGTTGGCGATCATCGCGACAACGAGAAAAGCGCCGACGTTCATGATCAAATAAACGACGACATAGAAAAGAATCGCCGCGAGACCATCGTTGTTCAATACCGCCAAGCCCATCATCATGTACCCGGCGTGGGCGATGCCGGAGTAAGCCAGCATGCGTTTGAGATTGCGCTGGTTAAGCGCGCAAAGATTACCGACGGTCATGGTGATCATGCTGAGAAACAATAAGACCTGGGGCCACTCGACGCCCGAAAGAAACGCCCAATCGCCGCTCGGCAATGAGCGCGAGACCCCGGGAAAAAAGAAACGAATCATGATGGCAATACCGGCGGCGTTGGAAGCGACGGACAAGAACGCGGTAAACGGTGTCGGCGCGCCCTGATACACGTCTGGCGACCACATGTGGAAAGGCACGAAAACAATTTTGTAACCGAAACCGGCCAAGATGAAAATAAAAGCCATGAACAAGGCGGCTTTGTTAAACGCCGCTTGGCCAAGCGCGGTTTGAATGGCGGCGTAATCCAAGCTTCCGGTCATGCCGAAGATCCAGCTCATGCCGTAGATCATCGTGCCCGACGCGACACCGCCGTAGATCAAATACTTCAACGCCGCTTCGCTCGATCGGCGATTGTGCGGCAAAAAGCCGGTGAGGACATATGAAGTCAAGCTGACCAGTTCTAAGGACAGATAAGCCATCAGCAAATTGCTCGACGACGCCATGAAAAACATGCCCAGGGTACAGGTCAGCAGCAACGTGTAATATTCGCCTTCATGGACCTGCTTGATTTCGTTGCTGCTGAGCGACATCCAGATACAGAGGATCGCAGCCGCCAGCGCGATGACCTTAAAGAACAAACTGAAGTTGTCCAGAATCATCATGCGGTGAAACAAGTAACCGGGCTGAGCGCTGTAAAGGTCCAGAGTCGCGATCAACGATGCCACACAACCAACCATGGCGATCATCGCAAGACCGCGGCGCCGGCTCGCTATCAGATCAAGAATGATCAGCACCAGTATCGTCGTCGAGAGGATAAACTCCGGGTAAAAAAAACTGAGGCTGGCGACGTTCTTAAGATCCATGATCGAGCTTAAAGATGCGGAATAATGACTTGATTGATCTGATCCAGCGACGCTCGCAACAAATCCAGCACGACGCTCGGATAAACGCCGACGATGATCACGATGGCACCGAGCGGCACTAGGGTAAACATTTCGCGGCCGTTGATCTCCGGCATTTTTAGATATTTTTCATTGGGCGGGCCGAGATAGACGCGTTGGATCGTCCAGAGAAGATAACCGGCGGTGAGAACTACGCCGCTGGCGCCGAGGATCGTCAAGATCGGATATTTTTGCCAGGTACCGAGCAAGACCAAGACTTCCGAGATAAACCCTGAAAGCCCCGGCAAACCCATGGACGCAAAAAACGCCAGCGCCGTCACTCCCGTGTATACGGGCATGATGGCGGCTATGCCGCCGAAGCCTTCGATATCGCGGTGATGTGCCCGATCGTAAATCACGCCGACCAAAAGGAAGAGCATGCCGGTGATCGTGCCGTGGTTG
>JBEVIO010000034.1:0-5136 GCA_040510635.1 Binatia bacterium
CTTCGTGCTGTTTCTTTTCCCCGGGTTTCCTAAGGACTATCTCTGTTATGTTCTCGGGCTGAGTCGAATGAAGCTTGGCACCTTTCTGATCGTGTCAATCATCGGACGGCTACCGGGAACTTACCTTCTGACCATGCAGGGCGCGACGATTCGAAACGAAGAGTACCACACGTTTTTCCTGCTCGCGCTTGGCTCAATCGTCGCCTTGGGGGCCGCGTATTACTACCGAAACCAGCTCTTTGCCTGGATCAAGCACCGCCACGAACACAAATAGTCGGTCGCGTCCTGGCGACAATATTTGATTAGAAGCTCGAACCGCGCGTGAGAAAATAGAAACCCAGCGCGGCGATGATCCGATACCAGGCAAACGGCGTGAGCTTCCCGCGCTGGAGAAAGCTGATAAACCCCTTCACGGCAATCAACGCCACTACAAATGAAATGACAAATCCGACAGCGAGCTGCAGCGAATCGGCAAAAGCCATTTGGTCGCGCATCTTGATCAACTCATAACCGGTCGCGGCAAACATAACCGGCACGGCAATGAGAAACGAGAATTCCGCCGCGCTTTTCCGTTCCAAACCAAGCAGCATACCGCCGACGATCGTCGCGGCGGCCCGCGACGTCCCCGGCCAGAGCGACAGCACCTGAAAGAAGCCGACACCGACGGCTTGCCCGAGTGTGAGCGTATCAAGCGTGTTCGTGCTGCGATGAGAGCCATAGCGTTCCGCCAGCAGGATCGCAATACCGCCGGCCGCTAGCGCCAATGTTACCGCCTCAGGATTGAACAGTCGCTCTTTTATCGCGTGACGTGCTAGATAACCGATCAGCAACGCCGGCGCTGACGCGAACCCGATGCGCCAAAGCCCAGCCCAGCCGTCCAGCGTGGATCCAGTGCCGATGAGGGATCGGCGGCGCACCGGAATCAGTCGAACAAACCGGCGCCAGTACAACAGCACGACCGAAAGAATTGCGCCGAGTTGAATGACCACCTCGAAACTCGCCGCCCTCTCGCCGACAAACCCGAGCAGAGATCCAACAACGATCAAATGACCCGTGGAAGAGACCGGCAGAAACTCGGTGAGACCTTCGACGATGCCCAGGATAACCGCGACAATCCAACTATTCATAATCAAGCTCTGCCAGCTTCGGCCCAATCACGGCCCGTTTCTTCCGCCGATGAACGTTTTTTCTCTCACTGTTTTGAAACCAAGACGTATTCATCGACGCCAGCGACGCGCTTCGGCATTTGCCCCACTTCCTGCGCCATTCGCGGTAGGTTTTTTTCTTTCACAATGATCAACAGGGGTTGCGTCGCAGTGTACCAACGCGCGCGGAACTCGGCGAAATCCAGAACGGCTTTTCCCCATGGCGTCCGCGGCTCAGCTCGTTTGTTCATCGCAAAATAATTTCCCAGAAAAGTGCGTCTCTTGTTGGTATGAGTGACAAACCAAATCGGCCGCTCGGTCTGTAAATAGAACGGCATCCCCGCCAAATAGGTATCGTAAAATACGACCTGGGTCGTGGTGGTGAGTTGGGATCGCACTTGCTCGGCAAGCGCCTGCGTGGAACGGGTCGGCGCGATCGCAATCACCATGCGCGTCAAAAACACCAAAAAGACGCACATACTCAAACCGTGAACCAGAAAAAGCGTCCGCTGTCGTTCCGCCCCGTCCGCCCTGGAAATGATCATGTAACCAAGCATTAGCACCGAGAAGAGCACATAAAACCAAATAAAGGAGACTAGACCATTGACGCTCTCGCGAAGGTGGCTTGGGAGAATCGAGGGAAAAATCGTTCCGGCGCCCAAATAGACCGCGTTTAAAATTTGCATTAACCACCCGAGTGCTAAGGCGAAACGCAACTTCGATTCGGATTGCCGGTACAGCCGAACCAGGGTCGCGGCGGTCAAGATTGCCAAGGCGGGAAAAGTGGACAGGATATAGGGGGGTAATTTGGATTTCGAAACAGAGAAAAACAAGAACGGCAGAACCAGCCAGAGGATGAGAAAAAGCGTTTTGTCATCCAAGGTTTTTTTCCAATAATCTTTGGCCACGATGGGCAAAACGAAAGTCCAGGGGAAAAATCCAACCAAACCGACGACAATAAAATAATACCAGGGCTCGGAACGGTCGAAGTCGACGGTGGCATAGCGGCTGAAATGCTCTTGCCAAATGTAATAACTGAGAAAACCGGGATTGCGCGCGTTAGCTTGGAAATACCACGGCAAAACCACCGCAAGAAACAACAAAACGCCGGGAATAAAATAGATGCGCCGTAAAATCTCCCAGCGCTTTCCTAGCAGCATATAAAAAAAGATCACCAGTCCCGGGATGACCACTCCGATAAGACCTTTGATCAGCGTCCCCGCTCCGAGGGCGAGATACATCATTGTACAGAAAATTCTTCGCCGGACCGTGCCGTCGGTGTGAGCCGCTTCATAGAAAGACGCCAAAGCAAGGGTCTGACAAAACGTCACCGTCATATCGAAGATTACGATTCGACCAAGCAGGAAAAATTCAGTGCTGGTCAGCAAAATGAGCACAGCCCATAATGCCTGCCAGCGGCCCCAGCGTGCGCGGGCAAAGTAAAAAACCAACCAGGCGCAAGCCATGGCCGCCAGCGCGGAGGGCAGCCGCGCAGACCATTCGGACACACCAAAGAGTTTATAAGAGAGCGCCACCAGCCAATAGTAAAACATCGGCTTGTCAAGCACGGTATGGAAGTTCTCATGCGGTGTGATCCAATCGTTGGGCACGAGAATTTCACGCGCTTTCTCTGCATTGCGCCCTTCATCCGGCTCATAGAGAGGCGCACCACCAAGCTGATAAAACAAGAAGAACACGACCGCCGCTGCCAAGAGCCAAGCTAGCCAACGCTCTGCTGATTGCAGCAGTAGGTCGTCGAGGGACGAAGCTGCGATTTTCTCGGCCGTGTTCATCGCTGGATAGTTCGGGAAGTATGCAGATTTACCTGACACCCATCGATTTGCAAGGTGCATCGGGTAAGAATCTCTTCGATAATGGCCCAATGATAGTCCACGGATCCTGCCGCCTCGAAAAATCGCTCTATTTCACTCGACTCTCGTACCCGTTAATTCTTCACCGCAAGGCGCGTTGACTTCATTTATCTCGTGGCGTAGCGTGAAAATGCCTTGCGGGAGGTGCTTTATGTTCGGAAGTCTCGGCGCTCCGGAGCTGGTCGTCATATTTCTCGTAGCTCTGATCGTATTCGGTCCAAGCAAGCTCCCGGAATTCGGCAAATCGCTCGGCGAAGCTATCCGCGGCTTCAAAAAAGCAGTCAACGAGCCGGATAAGACTCCTATCGATAGTGCGTCGTCAAACGACGCCCACGATACCAACAAGTCCTGATCGATTCGTCTCGCGCTGTGCGAGTCTGGCGAGCAATGAATGACTGTGTAAAAGCGGGTGGACTGGTTTTTGCCGCGCTTGGGCTCCTTGCTCAACCGTCACAAACACATTCCCAGCAGCCCGTTGCCAGCTTCTATTACGACGATCGCGGCAATGTGATTCGCCAGGCGCAAGACACCAACGGCGACGGCAAGATGGACCGTTGGATTTATTACGATGCCCAGGGGAAAACCGAGCGCATCGAGCAGGACGTCAATTTTGACGGCAAAGCCGACATCGTGATTTATTACGAGAGCGGCAAGCCGGCGCGTCAGGAAATTGCCAGCAAGAATGACGGTCAATTCGATACGTGGCTCTACTTGAACGCCAAGGGGGAAATCGAACGCAAGGGCCAAGACACCGAGCGTTCGGGAAAACCGACTCTCTGGGTCTACTATGAAAACGGCCAACCGGTGCGCAGCGAGGAGACGGCCAAAGCGGGCGGCGCCGCAAACCGACGCGTCTTCTACAAAGACGGCAAGATTAGCCGGATTGAAGAAGATACCAACGGCGATGGCAAGTCCGATAGTTTTTCCTATTTCGAAAATGGCCAGTTGGTGCGCAAGGAGCTAGACCGCAAACACATCGGCAAGATCGATCTTTGGGGGCACTATCAAGGTGGTCGCCTGGTTAGACAAGACGAAGATTTGCATGGCGACGGCAAAGTCGGACGAAGCGTCTATTTCCGTGGCGACGAAGTCGTGCGCCGGGAGGAAGATACCGCGCGCCGTGGTCGCATAGACATGATTGAAATTTTCTCTCAAGGTCGATTGACAAAACGTCTGCGCGACACCAAAGGAAACGGCAAGTGGGACACCCTTGCCTATTTTCAGGATAATCAACTCGTCCGCGAAGAACGCGACACCAAGGGTGATGGGCTGTTTGATTTCAGAACGATCTACGAAAAGGGCCAGATCATCGCGCAGGAAGTCGACACGAACGGCGATCACAAGGTCGATGTCTGGGTAAATTTCCGCAACGGTGAGAAGGCGGAGCAACTCGAAGACCAGAAGTACCAGGGTAAAATAACCGCGCGCTACGTCTTCAAGGGCGATCAAGTCATCAGCCAGGAGCAATTGGAAAATGCCGAGCCACCGCGCGTTTCCGCGCCGTTCGCGCGGGTCGAAGACGAACGGCGCAATATTATGGAGGGCGCGGCGATGGTCGGCGCGCAGCCGGCAACGGCGGCCATTTTGGGGTTGGAGTCCGGTCCGGAATAAAGTAAGATCTGCCCCTTGGCATAGGATGAGGGATGAAACAGCGATTGGGATTATTCGGGCTGGCGTTTTTGAGCGCAATTTGCGGTTGCGCTCCCGTGGCGGTGCAATACCCACCAACTTCCGCGCAATACCCTTATCCCAATTCGAATAGTCCTTCCCCAGCGCCGCAACCATCACCAGCGGTCAGCAGCTCACAACGCTGGCAACACGCCTGGAGCAAGGCCATGGAAGGCATTGTCATGGGCGGCTCTCTCGGCGGCCCCTACGGTGCAGGCGGTGGTTTGATTGTTGGTTTGATTGCCGGCTTGATCACGGCCGACTCACATTACGGGCAAATCAACAACCAGATTTATACCGAACAAAAAAAAGACCAACAACTTGAAGCCGCCATCGAGCAGGAGCTGGCGCACCAGAGGGACCTAGAAAATCAAGTGGCGAGCGCAACGACAACGCCGGCCGGCGGCGAATCCGCAGTCCAACCCGTCACACGTCAAACGCAAAAGCCCTTA
>JBEVIO010000035.1:0-3463 GCA_040510635.1 Binatia bacterium
AAACAATTATCTGCAGAACCGCGCGCTGCAAAAAACGACAGGCTACACCGGTATCGAAGCCACCAACCCCGCGGAACAGGACGGTTGCGCAACCGAGAGTATGGGCGCGATCTTCGATCGTTCGAAAGAACACCTGGGCCAGAGCGACAAGACCATTATCGCGTTACGTAAAATGCTTTTGCGCGCGGTGAGCGACGTGCGGGACGGAAAAGATCCGCCGCACGTTATTCGCGATGCGAGCGACAGTGACTTTTCTAAATTACGCTCGGTCAAAGGCGTGCTTGCGGCAGGCACGGCATGGCGAAAAGTGCTGGAAGGACTAGGACCGAATGATGGGTAGTAGGAATTCGGAGTTCCAGCCGTGCCAAATGTAAGGCAAGAGATGCCGACTCGATTGAAGATCCTGAGCTCGTTAGCAGGGAGCAAATCCTTCCTGCGCCGTTTAGGCATCCTATTAGGAATTTTGTCATCGTTACCTTTTTTCACCGCTCTAGTGTTTGCCCAGTCGCTGCACAAAACGGTGGCGATGATCGGGGCGCGAAGTGGCGCATCGTGGCCGCTGTGGATCGCCAAGGACGCGCGTCTGTACGCCAAACACGGTCTCGAAGTCGAGCTGGTCTACGCGGTTCATCCGGCACCGATCGCAGCTGTTATTACTGGCCAGGCGGCGATGACTTCTTCGGGCAGCGATCCAGCCTTGCTTGCAGCCGCGAAAGATCCAGCTCTCGTCGTGCTCGGCGGATTCATGAACAAAGGCTCCTTCGCCATGATCGGCTCTAAGACCGCCATGGATATGAAACAGCTGGCGGGCAAGAAGATCGGCATCGGCCGGGTCGGCGATCCGCCATATCACATGGCGATCAGTTTATTGCGCAAGCACGGCTACACGGCACGCGACGTGCAGTGGGTTTCCGTCGGCGTCGATGCCGCGACACGCGCGGCGGCGCTGCAAAGCGGCCAGATCGACGCGGCATTGATCACCGCGCCAGCCTATTTTCGTCTCCAGGCCGCTGGCCTGCCGGTGTTGGCCACATTGATGGATTACGACGATATCTACGTCTCCACGTATTATCTGTTCCGGCGCGATGCCCTGACCAAAGAGCGCCCGACCGCGATCGCGTTTATCAAGGCACACGCCGAGGCGATCAAGAAATTCTACGACGACCGAGCTTTCGCGGCCGAAACTATGATCAAGTACGGCGGTACTCGTAACATTGACGATGCCAATCGAGTATATGAACTCTTTAGCAAGGCGCGTGTGCTGGAGTCGGTCCCGTATGCTCTCAAAGGCTCGGTCGATGCCGTGATCGAGCGCCAAGGTCAGGATCTCAAAGGCGTGGACTTCTCCAGGTCGATTGACAACAGCCTGATCGACCAGTTGGTCAAAGAGAAATACTTCGAAACTGTTTTCGGACCGTCGATACGCGACGAGCAGCTGCGCAAACAGGCTCAGGCATTCGGCAAGTAACCGTAAATTGCCGTTGGTTCAAAAGGGCGGCGGCTCGGCGAATCAGCTTTGATTCTACTCCTACTTTTTCTGTAGCGACTTAAAAAATCCCTGCCTATCCAGCTCGCGCAAGATAGCTTCATTGACGAACTCCTGTGCCTTTTTGCCTTTCGCGTCGGTACGGCTATTGGCCAGGTCGTCGACGGCGACTTGGACGCCGGACAGTTCGGTATAGGGCGGAAACGAAATCCGCGGCGCATAACTCCGGTAAGCGCTTTCGAGCAGAGCTTTGTCCTGCGTGCGCATCCATTTCGACAGGGTCTTTTGTCCGAGCGTAGGATCGCTTTTGAAAATATAAATTGCCTCGCTGATGCCCTGGAGAAAACCGCGCACAACACTGGGCTTCGTGCTCTGAAAAGCCTTGGATGTCATGAGGCTCACCGTCGCAAACGAATCCTCCAGATCGCCAAGGTCGAGCAACACCGGCATGCCGGCAGCTTTCGCCCGGTCGACGAAAGCGCCGGTGAGCACCGTCGCGTCGATCAAGCCGTTTTGCAGCGCGGTGAAGCGATCGCGGCTACCGCCGGCGCGCACCAGCATAACGCTTTTCTCGTCGATGCCCCAGTGCCTGAGCGCGGTGGCAACGACGATTTGATTCAATCCGACCACGGAGAGGACGCCGATCTTTTTGCCGCGCAGCTCCTGTGGCGCGCGGATGCCTGGCCGAGCGACTACGCTGTAAGTGTGTTTGTTGAAATAAGTTCCGATAATGATGATATCGGCGCCGGAAAGATCTGCGGCGATATGCGGCTGCGGCGCGACAACGTCGAACTGGATCTCGCCGCCGGTCAGCGCGTTGGCCGATTCCGCGCCACCGCGGAAAAGAATCGGCTCTAGATTCACACCGTATTTCTTGAATAGACCGAGATCGACGCCGAGCCAGAGGGGCACTTGGTACCCGGAAATGCCGCTGTAGCCGGCGCGCACTCGCTCCTGTGCATGAGTCGGTGCAGCGCTGTAGAACGCGGCGACGATCAGCAGGCTGGATAATAACAATGGGGTTGGTAATCGACTCATCTGCGCTCGCGGATCTAGCCCAATCCCTCCAGCTTATTCAGCCAGCGGCCAGCGCAGCCACTGCGCGAGAGCTCGGCCCATGATCCACTCTTTGTCCTGCGCGGAAAGGAAATCGAGCTCTTCGGTGAACAATGTCACGGCTTGACGATAGCTGCAGGGCATCTGCGACAGGTCGGTGCCCCAGAAAATTCTTTGCGGACCGAATGCGTCGACAACGCGACGGATCTGGAGATGCAGTGTTGAAAACGGATAAGGCTCCGCGACATAGCAGGGTAGGCAGGACGCTTTGACTCCGACATTTTTCATGCGCGCGAAATTGACCAAGACATCGATGCCGGGCCCTAAGTCTTTGCCCTTCCACTGAACGTTCAATCCCATGTGGTCGACGATCACGCGCAGGCCGGGATGGCGCTCCGCGATCGCGCCGATCTTGGCTACCGCGAAAGGCGCGAAGATCATGACCGGGATATCGTAACGCTCGCAGTCGGCCCAGAACCAATCCGCCGTGCCATCGTCAAGAAACGAGTGCGTGCCGCTGTGGCGAAAGCTGATGCGGAAGCCGAGCATACCCGGCTGCTGGAGCCATGACGCGATTCGATTCTTGCTCGCTGGATCGTTGAGCGGCACCTTGCCCATGACCGCAAAACGGTCGGGATACTTCCGCGCTGCGCCGAGCGCGTAATCGTTGCGGTAACCTTCCCATGACGGCGGCACGAGGATCACACGGTCGACGTCGGCGATTGACATCTCGCGCAACAACAAATCGTACGTCAGCGGCTCTGAACGATGCGGCTTCGAAGCGTCTTGTGTAATATAGGGTCGTTCAGCTGTTTCCGGCGGCCAGATGTGGACTTGGGCGTCGATGATGGTCATGCGTGCTCCGCCGGGAAATTGCCGGAAAGTTATTTTCCGCTATTCAGTTGTCGTACGAAGCGGTCG
>JBEVIO010000036.1:0-4804 GCA_040510635.1 Binatia bacterium
ATCGGCGGCAGCCAGCGCGAAGAGCGCCACGATGTGTTGCTGCAGCGGCTGCGCGATGCGGGATTGGACGAAAAACCTTACTGGTGGTATCTCGACCTGCGCCGCTACGGCACCGTTCCCCACTCCGGCTTCGGCCTCGGCCTGGAGCGCATGATGATGTATCTCACCGGTCTAAAAAATATCCGTGACGTGATTCCGTTCCCGCGCACGCCGGGCAACGCCGAGTTTTGATCGAGATCTGCGCCCGCGCGCCGCGCGGCGACACCACAGACAGTCTTTCCGCGAACTATTCAGCGAGTGCAAGGCTGAGAAGCAGGGCAACGATTGACGCGAGCACACCGGCGGCGCCGACGATGTGCGATGGCACGATCGATGTCGGCGCGCGACGGGCGTAATCAGGATTTCATACTCGCAAGTCGCCGCAGCTTTTTCCAACGCTTCGAGATCGCTCGCTGAAAACGGCGAGCGCGACAACACGAGCGTCGCAATGCGGTTCTGCGTGGCGAGCGATTTTTGTGCGGCTTGCTCGCGTTCGCGATGCATGGCAAGTAAAATAGCGAAGCCGTTTCGGCGCAGCCGGTTCGATCCCCGTAACAGCTATCCCTTTATCACGCGTCCGGAAAAATTTCGATGCTTTCGCGGATTGTCGCCCCCCGGACGAGAAAAAAAATCGTGACTAGCAAGCGAACATTTTTTTGAAAATACGCTTAAAAATCCTCCATGCTTTTACCGTTCACTTTCAATGCTAGGGCGCGCGGTTTGATCACGCTCTACACGAGCGCGCTGCTCGCCGGCATGTGGTCGATGATGGTGCCCGCTGTCCCGGTGATGGCAACGGCTTTCGCCGTGAGCCCGGGCACCGCGGCGCAAACCATTACCGCCCTCGCGCTCGGCCGCTTTGCCGGCATGCCGCTTAGCGGCGCCGTACTCGATCGCTTGGGCACCCGCGCCGCCTTGACCGCGGGGCCGGCGCTCGCCTGCAGTGCCGCGCTCCTCGCCGGTATCACCCCATGGTTTAGCTTAATCTTGGCATTGCTGTTTTTGATCGGCGTCGGCGAGAGTATCTGGGTCATCGCGCGCGAAGTCGCTGGCATCGACTTGACGCGCCAAGATCAACGCGGCCGCGTCTTGAGCGGCTTTCACGGCATCAATAATCTCGGCCTCGCGCTGGGCCCGCTCTTCGGCGGGCTGCTGACCGAAGCCGTCGGCTTTCGCGCGGTGTTCTTCGGTTACGCCGCCTGCGCCGTCACTTCGGTTTTTTTAGGTCTTGCCGTCGACGCAGCGCCTACGCCGCCGCCGGCTCCAAGCGCCGGGGTTCCCGGTTGGGGCTTCGCCGCGCTCGGCCAAAGGCTGCGCGGCCTGAAAGATCTCTTCGAGCAAATTTCCCCGGACCTGCGCACCACCTATATCGTGCTGGTCCTAGCTACTTTCACGAGCTTCATGCACCGGGTCACGACTCAAAGCATGCTGCCGCTGCTCGCCACGGCGCAAATGGGATTGTCGCCGAAAGAAATCGGCATGCTGTTTACGATCTCGGGGTTTTCGGTTTTCGCCATGATCCTGCCCGCGGGCTTTGTCATCGATAAGATCGGCAGAAAATGGGCCACGGTGCCGAGCACGGGAATCCCCGCGGTGGCGTTTCTGCTGATTCCCTTCGCGAACAATTTTTTTCAGCTCGCCGTGCTGATTTCTTTTCTAGGAATCGCCAACGGCCTCTCGCTCGGCTCGTTGGCCACCTCGACCTACGACGTGGTGCCGCCGAGCGCGCGCGGGCGCCTGCAGGCGGCACGGCGCACTCTCGCCGAAATCGGCGGCGTCGCGGCGCCGTTGCTGGGCGGTTATCTCGCCGACAGATTCAACCCCGGCGTGCCTTTTTTAGCCTACGCGCCGCTCTTGGTCTTATCGGCGATTTTACTCGGGCTGCTGGCACGCGAAACTTTGCAGCGCTAGGCAATGAAGTAAGGTCCATCGTTCGCAAAATTGCCGCGGCGATCCTATGGACCGCCCGTCTGTGTCGAATTCGGCAATCGCCGTCGATAGATTTCACGCGGATTTTGTCTATAATAAGCGGGTTCAAGCGAGTCTACTGTCCATGAAGTACCAAACCGACGATCTCAGGATCAAAGAAATCAAGGAGCTCCTTCCGCCGGCGCGGCTGTTGGCGGATTTTCCGATCACGGACAAAGCGGCCGAGACGGTTTACGAAACCCGCCAGGCGATTCACCGCATTCTTCACGGCGCGGACGACCGCGTGTTGGTGATCACCGGGCCCTGTTCGATTCACGACACGAAGGCGGCCAAGGAATATGCCGCGCGTCTGCAAGAAGCGAAGCTGCGCAGGGCCGCCGATCTGCTGATCGTCATGCGCGTTTATTTCGAGAAGCCGCGCACCACCGTTGGCTGGAAAGGTTTGATCAACGATCCCAATCTCGACGGCAGCTTTCAAATCAACGACGGTCTGCGCGTGGCGCGACGGCTCCTGCTCGAACTGAACGAAGGCGGCATGCCGGCGGGATGTGAATTTCTCGACATGATCACGCCGCAGTATATCGCAGATCTGGTTTCGTGGGGCGCCATCGGCGCGCGCACGACCGAGAGTCAGGTGCACCGCGAGCTCGCCTCCGGCCTATCTTGTCCCGTCGGCTTCAAAAACGGCACGGACGGCAACGTCAGGATCGCCATGGACGCGCTGCGCGCCGCCCAAGCGCCGCATCATTTTTTATCGGTCACCAAGAACGGCCATTCGGCCATCGTGTCGACGGCCGGCAACGAGGATTGCCACATTATTTTACGCGGCGGCAAGCAGCCCAATTACGACGCCGCCAACGTCAACGCCGCCGCGAAGAGTCTCGCTGAAGCCGGGATTCCGGCGCGCATCATGATCGACTGCAGCCACGACAACAGCAACAAAGATCCCAACAAACAAGTTGCAGTAGGCCGCGATGTCGCGGCGCAGGTCGCCGCCGGAGACGCGCGCATTTTCGGGATCATGGTGGAGAGCCATTTAAAAGCCGGCCGCCAAGATTTGATCCCGGGAAAGGCTCTGGTCTACGGTCAGAGCATTACCGACGCCTGCATCGGTTGGGAAGACAGCCGGACTTTGATCGACACGCTCGCCGACGCGGCGCGCGAACGCCGCGTGAAAGCGGCGGCCGACGGCGAGTCGGAGTAGAGCCCGCCGGCGCATCTAAGCGTTTCCAGTTTGTCCGAACTGCCGGTCGGCGCGCTAAAGTTGCCGAGCGCTTTTCTTCGACCGTTCGTCCGCCGAGCGCACCTGTGGTGAAACTCATGGAAACATTCGTTGGGCCGCCGCGCCGAGCTTAGCCAATTCTGCGAACTCGCTCATCGACGATTGCACTCCATGATCCACTACCTCACCGGACTTTTTTATGGCTGGCGCATGGTCGCAGCATCGGCGGCGGTCCGCGTGCTCGGCGCGGGCTTGCATAGCTACGGCTTCACGGTCTTTTTCTTGCCGCTCAGCCAGGAATTGAATCTTAGCCGCACCGCGACTTCGTTTGCCTTCTCGCTTTCACGCGCCGAGGGCGCCATCGAAGGGCCGATCGTCGGCCACTTGCTCGATCGCTACGGCCCGCGCCCGATCATGATCGTGGCGGTGGTAACGATGGGGATCGGCTACTTGTTGCTCTCCCAGATCGAAAGCTACGTCGCCTTTCTATTGATTTACACCGGATTGATTTCGCTTACTCACGCCGGCGGCTTCATGCACGCGCCGATGACGTTGACAAACACTTGGTTTATCCGCCTGCGCGCCCGCGCCATGACCATCAACAGCGCCGCTTACGGCGTCGGCGGCATGCTGGTCGCGCCCGTGCTCAGCCTGGTCGTGCACTCCTGGGGTTGGCGCTGGGGCGCCGCCGCCGCCGGTATCACGTTTATCGTGGTCGGTTTGCCGCTTTGTTTGACGATCCGGCGATCACCGGAAAGCATGGGACTGCTGCCCGACGGCGCCAGCGCCGCGGATACGAAAATAATAGACGGTGGCGCAGCACCGATCGTGAACGAAACCAACGTGAGCGCGGCTCAAGCAATCCGCTCTTTGGCCTTTTGGGCGCTCGTTTTTGGCGCCGCCGTGCGCAACGCCTCCTATCATGCGATCTCGACTCACTTCATGCCGTTGATGATCTGGAAAGGCATGAGCCAGCAGCAAGCGGCGCTCTTACTCAGCGGTTTCGCCTTTTTTGGCTTTGTTTCGACGCTTCTGTTCGGTTGGCTCGCCGATTCGATGAACAAGCCGCGCCTGGTTTCTTGCATCCTTTTCACCGCCAGCGTTTCGGTTTTGTTCCCGCTCTTCGGCAGCTCCATCGGTCATCTGTGGTTTTTTATCCTGCTCTTTACCACGGTGGAGGCGACCTACCCGGTCGCTTGGGCGATGGTCGGCGATATTTTCGGCCGCACGCACTTTGCCAAGATTCGCGGTTACATGAGCGTGTTTTATGTCTGGGGCAGCGTCATCGGCCCGGTGCTTGCGGGCGCGATCTGGGACCGCTGGCAAACCTACGAACCGATGCTCTGGGCAGTGGTGGCGATGTTTTTTCTCTCGGGAGTTTTCTACAGCCTGCTGGCTAAACCGTGGGCGCAGCCTAAAAATACCTAACGCCCGTTCAGGGTTCTACGGATTGGGAATCAAGATCTCCGGCTTAGACCTAGAACGTTGAATGTTGAATATTCGTTTTGAGTTCAAGCGTCGTTCAGTTCAATCCTACATCCGAATTAACTTTTTTCTCCTCGAAGAATCTCGTTTTTACGATGCCGCAAATAGCACTTTTCTCGGCGGCTCTTT
>JBEVIO010000037.1:0-3583 GCA_040510635.1 Binatia bacterium
AAATTCATCACGGTTGCGCTGATCGCCGCGGCAGCCATTCACTGCTCGGTGGGATTGGGCAAAGGGGCTCCTTTGCGCGTCGCCTATAGCGCGATCAGCGGCGCCATGTCGTCGCTCTGGGTGGCCCAGGAAGGCGGCTATTTCAAGCGCGAAGGGCTGGACGTCGAATTGCTTTACATCGGCGGCGGGTCGCTGCTGATCCAATCGATGCTTAGCGGTGATGTGCCGTTCGCGTACGGGCCTTCGGTGCCGGTGATCAATGCCTCGTTGCGCGGTTCTGATCTGGTTCTGATCGGCAACACCGGCGATTCCCTGGTCTTCTCGATCATGTCACGGCCGGAAATCAAACAACCAAGCGCGCTCAAAGGCAAGAAAGTCGGAATTACGCGGCTTGGCGGTTCGACGGACTGGGCGTTGGATGCGGCTTTGAAACAATGGGGCCTCGAACGGGCACAAGTCACGGTGATTCAGACCGGCGGCATGCCGGAAGGGTTGGCCGCGCTTAGCTCGGGGAGCCTCGATGCCGTCGTGTTGTCGCCGCCGAGCAACTTTCGCGCGATGAAAGCCGGCATGCATGAGGTGGTCGACGTCGGCCAGTTGGGCATTATTTTTCCGAATACGCCGTTGTCGACGACCAAAACTTTCATCAAATCGAATCGCGACACGACGCTGCGGTTTCTCCGTGGTTTTACCCAGGGCTTGAACCGGTTGCGCACGGACAAAGAATTCAGCATGAAGGTGCTGTCGAAATATACCAAGGTGACGGACACCGAGACGCTGGCGCAGCTGCATCAAACCTACGGCGTGCGCTATAGCGGTGATCGGATTCCCTACGTTCGAGTTGAGGGCGTCGATGAAATTCTCAAGCGGACTCCCGGCAAAGAGGCGCGCGAAGCCAAAGCCGGCGAGTTTATCGACAACAGTTTGTTGAAAGAGCTGGAACAAAGCGGCTGGTTTCGCACGGCGGGACGCTGACACCATGCGCGTTGTCGTCACTGGAGGATCGGGGCGCCTTGGACAATTCGTCGTGCGCGAGCTTTTTACGCACGGCCATCAAGTCGCGGCGCTCGACACAACCAAACCGCGAGAATGCCCTTGTCCGACCTATACGGCCGACCTGGGTAAGACGCATACGTTCCAAGATGTTTTCAAGGACTTTGACGCTGTCATTCATCTCGCCCGCCAACGCTTTACGTACACCGAAACCGGATTCAACACAGTCGCGCAACGCTGGGAGTTTCCCGACACTGTCGGCGATGCCGAACGGTTCAATCTTAATGTGGCCATGACCAACAACGTCTTGGCGGCGGCGCGGGTTGCCGGCGTGAGAAAAATTGTTTGCGGCTCGAGCCTGGCGGTTTACGGCCTCTACTATCCAGTCACGGCGTTGCAACCCGAGTATCTGCCGGTCGATGAAGAACATCCGCGACGGCCGCAGGATCCCTACGGACTTTCCAAGCTCGTCGGTGAAAAGTTGTGCGAGGCGACTAGCCTCAACGGTGATATGCAGATCGCGAGCTTGCGTTTCTCGGGGATTTATACCGAAGAGCACCGAGGACTACTGATGGAGCGAAGAAAGAACCCGATCATTCGGGGAACGGGCGCATTGTGGAGCTATATCGATGTGCGCGATGCGGCGCGCGCCTGCCGCCTCGCGCTCGAAGCGAATTTCGCGGGTCATCAGACATTTAATCTCTGCGCGCCGGACACAATCATGGATATGCCGACTGCAGAGCTCGCCGCGAAGTATCTGCCGCAGGTGCAATCCGTGCGTAAAGCCGAAGGGCGATGGAGCGGCTACGATACCGCGAAGGCGGAAAAGCTGTTGGACTTTCGCGCCAAGTTGTTACTGCACAACTAAGGCGGCGACACTTTTTGCGACGCCTTAACAACCTCAATCGAGACACGGTTTATTTTAGCAATCTTATCCAGTAAGTAAGTGAATAAGTAAACTGACTCAGTGGAGGCGTGTCACCAGGTTATGATGGATTTACGCGAGTTTCTCGACAATCTGGAGAAAGCCGGCGAGCTACATACTGTTGCTGCTCAGGTGGATCCGAAGCATGAGCTCGGCGCTATCTGCAAGATCTTCAACGAGCGGCCCAACAGCCCGGCGCTGCTTTTTGAAAATGTGAAAGGTTCGACGATTCCCATAGTCGGCCAGCTTTTGGCGAGTGACCGCAGGGTGGCTCTGGCTCTGGGCTGGTCGCAAAAGAATGTTTTTGAAGAGACCGTCCGGCGCGCGACCACGCCGATTACTACTCGACTCGTTGCCAGCGGCCCGTGCCAGGAAGTCGTCATGGAGGGAAGCGAAGTCGACGTCACGAAATTGCCTTTGTGCACCAACAACCCGCGCGACGGCGGGCCGTACATTACGGCGGGCCATGTGATTATCAAAGACCCGGAATACGGCAACAATCTCGCGATCTACCGAATGATGCTGGTATCGAAAAACGAAGTCACGATTCGCTTCACACCGGGCCATGACGGTTACGATTTTATAAAAAACGCCGAGAAGCGGGGCCAAAAAAATTTCGAAGTCGCCGTGTGCGTCGGCGTGCCGCCGGCCGTTTACGTTGCATCCCAATTCGAACCACGTGCCGGCGTCTTCGAGTTGGAGATCGCCGGCGGCCTTGCCGGTGAGCCGGTCGACGTCGTCAAGTGTCGGACCATCGACTTGGAAGTGCCGGCTCTTGCGGAGATCGTGCTCGAAGGAGAGCTGAAGATCCCGGCGAAGACCGGCGACGAAGGGCCATTCGGTGAGTTTTGCGGCTATACGACGGCGCAAGTGCCGAACGAGCGGGTCATGACGATCAAAGCGGTGACCCACCGCAAGAATCCGATCTATCATAATATTTGGCTCGGCAAGCCGCCGCACGAACACTTGTACGTGGACGCGTTGACCTACGCGGTGGCGGCTTACCAAGAATTGAAGCCCGCTTATCCGGCCTTGAAAAAAGCCTATGCGCCGCCTTGGGGAGTTTCGATCGTGCTGATCCTCCAATTGGAAAAACGTCTGATGCGGCCGGGTATCGTGAACAATATTCTCGCTGCATCGCTCTACACTCGAAGCGGCAAATGGAAGCACGTCATCGTGGTCGACGAGGATATCAATCTCGAAGATCCCAACGAGGTGCTTTGGGCCCTGACCACACGGTTTCAGCCGGCGACGGACATGTATATCATTCCGCGCGGCATCACCAGTTCTCTCGAACCGTCGGCGACTGTTGACGGTTTGACTTCAAAGGCGATGCTCGACCTGACGATAAAAGAAAACTTTCGTGGCGAGGTGGCGGAGCCGACGGATGCGATGCGTCAGATGGTTTTGCAGCGTTGGAAAGAATATGGTTTCAAATAATCGATAACAACCGTTAAACACGTTCAAATCGTTCCAGTCGTTTAAGATAGGACTGAAATCGACGCAAGAAGGAAGTTTCGGTGGCGAAGGTGAGCGCGAAGAGAAAGAACAGGAGCGTGACGGTCGCGGATATTCCGCGGGTGGGGCCGGGAACGCCGAGCGGCGAATGGTTTCGGCGGTACTGGGTAGTAGTTGGAATTGCGCGCGATCTCTACGACATCCCCC
>JBEVIO010000038.1:0-3983 GCA_040510635.1 Binatia bacterium
GGATTTGACTTGAGCGAACTCGTGGCGCGGCTGACTGCATCGCCTGGATCGTCGAAACGAACTTCAGTCTCATAAAGATTATTACCGCATTTTTCGCAGGGCCAGATAAACCTGTCTATTTCCTCTTTGCCGCGCCGCCGTTCCACCACGTAAGTCCATGAACCCTCCGCGCGCCGGGGCGAATGCGGCGTGTTCTTGGGCAACAAGAAAATATCGCCAGCTTGGAGCGTCGCCAGCTCGCGCTCGTTGTCTTTGATGTAATGAAGATTGAGATCGCCTTCGAGTTGATAAAAAATCTCATCGCCCGGATTGATATGAAAATCCTTGCGCCGGTTGGGGCCGCGGGTGACGAAAGCGATAAAGTCCGAGTCCTGCCAGATGACCCGGCGCTGGCCCCAGTCGCCACGGTTTTCATCGATCCATTTTTTGAGATTGAAGCCTTTTAAATGTGGAAACATAGGACCTCCATCCGCGAGCAACACTATAGAATTGCGCCGGGTCGCGAATCAAGCTAAATCAAACTTGTGTTCACGGTCAAAAAACAACGAGTCACGTTGGACGAAGGCCAGGTCGGCTTGATTTCCGATACCCACGGTTTGCTCCGACCCGAAGCGCTCGCGGCGTTAAAAGGCTCCGAGGTGATCATCCACGCCGGCGATATTGGCAAGCCGGAAGTGCTCACGTCGCTCACCTCCTTAGCGCCAGTCATGGCAATCCGCGGCAACAACGACCGAGGATCATGGGCCCAAAAAATCCCCGACATTTTGCATTTAGAAGTCAACGGCGCTTGGTTGTTTATCATCCACAACGTGAATGACCTGGAAGTCGACGCCGCGGCGGAAGGCTTTAACGCTGTCATCAGCGGCCACTCACATAAGCCAGGCATCACAAAGCAAGACGGAATGATGTTTCTCAATCCAGGCAGCGCCGGCCCACGCCGCTTCAGGCTACCGATAGCACTGGCGCGGCTTAGGATTCGAGGTGGAAAAGTCAATGGGAAAATCATCGAGCTGTTGTGAACGGGCTAGGCCGTTTTTTTTGCAATGCGCAGATGCTCCGGATCGAAGCATTCGGACTCTAAGCGGGCTGCTCTGTATGCGGCAAGCGTTTGAAAAGTGAACCCGATGATAAAAATTTAATAAACTTTATTGACTTTGATTCAGGCACACTGTAAACAAATCACAGTACCCTTTTAATTCGATCCTGCGAGGTCGAGAAAGGCGTCATGACAGAATTAATCCAACATATTATATTCGCTCGAAGACCCTCCCGGTGATCCGCGAGGGTCTTTTTTTATGGCCGAGACAAAGAAGATTCTGCTGGAGCGTGCCGATCTTGCGAAAGCTGTCCATCGGATGGCGCGCGAGATCGTCGAGAAGTGCGCGACGCCGGGCGAGTTGGTACTAATCGGCATTCGCTCACGCGGCGTTCATTTGGCGCGGCGCTTGGCCCGAAAGATCGAGGAAGTCGATAAGTTCACGCCGCCGGTCGCCGTGATCGACGTCACGCCCTACCGCGATGATCGGACGCAAGAGCAAAATGGAGCGACGGTTGGCGCGATCGAGATTCACGCCGCGATCGATGACAAAACGGTCGTGTTGATCGACGACGTAATTTTTCGTGGTCGTACGATCCGGGCGGCGATGGAAGCGGTGGAGCGGATCGGCCGGCCCAGGCGCATACTGGTCGCCGCACTGATCGACCGCGGCGCCCGGGAGTTGCCGATACGTGCCGATATTGTCGGTAAAAACATCGACGTTGGCGACGGCAAGAGAGTGAACGTGCTCTTGGAAGAAGCCGATGGAATCGATCAGGTGAATCTTACTGGTTGGCAAGAAAAAAAGTGAGTTGAACTGGGATATCGAAAGCGATGCGTAGATTGATTTCGATCGCCGATTTGACCAATGAAGAAATCGAAGAGATTTTTTCTCTGGCGGACGAGGCGGAGCAATTGCGCGCCGCCCGACCGGCGAGCGGCCAGATCATGGCTACGCTTTTTTACGAACCGAGCACGCGCACCCGTTTATCATTCGAGTCGGCAATGCAGCGCTTGGGCGGCTCGGTGATCAGTTGTTCGGACATGAAATCATCGTCGACGGCCAAAGGTGAAACGGTTGCGGACACCGCCAAAGTTGTTTCGAGCTACGCCGACGTTTTGGTGGTGCGGCATAATTGGGATGGCGCCGTGCAGGCAATGGCCGAGCATGCGGACGTGCCGATCATCAATGCCGGCGACGGCGGCCACGAGCATCCGACCCAAACACTGTGCGACCTTTACACCTTGCGCAAAGAAAAGGGCGAGCTCAAAGGGCTGACGGTGGTTGTTTGCGGCGATTTGAAAAACGGCCGGACGATTCACTCGCTGGTGTTTGCGTTGGCGCGTTTCGGCGCCCACGTCGTCACTTTGGCGGCGAGCGGCATGGAGTTACCGCAATATGTGATCGAGCGTCTGGAGCGCGAATACGGCTATGGCCTGGCGCCGGTCGCGTCGAACGATCTAAGCGCAGTCGTAAAAGAAACCGATGCATTGTATTTAACGCCCAAGCAGCCGCATCAGTTGGCGCTTTTCACGCAAGTCGACGAAATCATTCAAGCGCGGCTGAACACGATGGCGAGCGGATTGCGCTATGACGCCTTCTACATGACGCGGAAACAAAAGGAGCGCATCAAAGAAGGCACGAACGACGCCAGCTATCCGACGATCGGCGCGGCTTTTCTGCGCGAGCAGCGTTTTCAGGACACCGTGGTGATGCATCCGCTGCCGCGCGTCGACGAGCTGTCCCAGGAAGTCGATAAAGATCGGCGTGGAATCTATTTCAAGCAGGCGGCTTACGGCGTGCCCGTGCGCATGGCGCTGCTCAAGTTCCTCTTCGACCGCCGCCGAGAGACGCTGCCGCGGTCCAGGGGAGCGCCGGTTTCATACGAAAGCCCCGAAGCGATCGGCCCGCAATGCCGCAACCCGAATTGCATCACGTCAAAAGAGCCGCTGTCCGCGCCGAAACGCTTCGAGCTTTTTGCCATCGGCGAGAGCGGCTCGGTGGTCCTTGGCTGTAAGTACTGCGATCACCGCTTCAAGGTGCAATACGTCGGCAACGTCGCGGCGAAACGCTACTGCTCTTACGACTATACGCTGGTGAGTAATCTAAAGGAGTGGTTAAAAAAAGGCGAGTTGGCGATCTTCGACTCGATCAAAGAAGCTGAGGAGCTGGGCTACGAGCCTTTCAAAAGCGGACCGCAACGAGTTTTGATGGGCGAAGCGGAAATCAAACAGGCGTTGGCTGAGATGAGCGGCCGGATACTGAGCGATTGCCGCGACGCCGATCGGTTGTTGATCTTGGGCGTGCGCAGTGTCGGCTCGCAATTGGCGCAACGGCTGGCGATGGAAATCACAAACCAGCGGCAACGCAGACCGGAGCTCGGCGAGATCGACATCTACGGCAACGAAGAGCTGCGGAGATTGAATCCCGCCGATCCCGACATCGGGCCGCTCAACCTGAAAGACCGCGAAGTGATTCTTGTCGATGACGTTATTTACACCGGCCGGACGGTTCAGAGCGCGCTGAGCATTATCTTTCGCTCGGGCCGGCCGCAGTCGGTGCGTCTCGCAGTGTTGATCGACCGCGGCCATCGCGAGGTGCCCATGCGACCGAATTATGTCGCTAAAAATATTCCCAGCTCGGAAACAGACCGGGTGCGGGTCAAGCTCTGCGGCCTCGATCAGGAAGAGCGCGATCAAGTCGTGATGTATTCGCTCATCCCGGTCGCCGGTTCGCAACCATCTGCAGCAGCGGGCAACGAAAAAACAGCGGTTAAGTAATCCCCATGAAAGCGCTCCTCGCACTGGCGGACGGCCGAGTTTTCGAAGGCGAATCCTTCGGCGTGGAAGGCGAAGCTTTGGGTGAGGTCGTATTCAACACGAGTATGACCGGTTACCAGGAGATCCTCACGGATCCGTCCTATGAAGGCCAGCTCGTCGCCATGAC
>JBEVIO010000039.1:0-4748 GCA_040510635.1 Binatia bacterium
CACGTCGACGGAAATAAAACACTGACGCAAAAAGTAGTCGCTCGGCCGCAAGCTCATCGGTTCGTTGCAGTAGCCCTTACGCATTTCCCAGCGCTCGTCTAAGCGATACAGCGCCCAAGGCAGCCAGCTGCAGTTGCCTTCGAGAAACGCAATCCGCAAATTAGGAAAGCGCTCGAGCACCCCGCCGGCGCAAAAGCTGCCGAGCGCGAACATCAGCTCCACCGGATTGCGAAAAGCGTTGATCAGCACCGCTTCATTGCTGTGCCCTTTGAAACGGTGCACGGCTTGATCTTGATTGGGGCTTGCCGCCGGATGAAAGCAGATCGGCGCGGCCAATTTTTCCGCTTCGCGCCAAAGCGGGTCGTAGTACCGATCATGAATGTGGCGGCCGTTGATCGGTTCCGGCACCAAGCACAGGCCGATCGCGCCGAGTTCCGTGACCGCCCGGCGCGCTTCGTCAATCGCGAGATCGATATCGTGCAGCGTGATGAGCGCCGAAGGGCGCAGCCGCTTAGGATCGGCTTTGCAAAAATCCGCCATCCAATCGTTCCACGCCCGGCAAAGATCATTGGCGTATTCCGCTTCCAGCCTATCATCGCAATGAAGCGGAAAGGTCCGAAATAAAACTGCCACGTCCAAACCCTCTTCGTCCATCGCCTCCAATTGCGACCGAGCATCGTAATGACGCGCCAGCGGCTTCGCGTAGCGATGCGCGACCTCCATTTCGCCCGGCGAACTTTCCGCTGAATTCTGTTTCGGTGAGGTTGCCGCAAGCACTTGAGTGCCGGAGGCGCGGATCGGCTTGCCGTCCGCGAAGGTGAATTTTATCTGGCCGTGGGTGGTTCTCGGTTGCCCGCGCGGAATCCGATCGCTCCACTTCGGATTCATATATTTGAGATAGAGATCATGGGGCTCGAACACGTGCATATCGCTATCGAGAATTTTGTAACCGTTCTTTGCCATGGCTCGCTCCTCGCCAGCTCATATTAATGAGCAGCGTTTTCTTGTTGGCTGTGTAACGCTTAGTCCCTAAGCTTTCCTCGTGTCAACCGCAAAATCGCCGCGGGCATTTCGTTTTTTCCGGCTTGACAAGAAGTGCCGGTGCTGTAAATGATTCCGCATCGATCGCCCAAAGCGATCGGTTTCAGCGGAGGATAACCCATGAAAAGCATGCGAAATTACCTGACGCTATTTGCGGCAATTGCTTGGGTCCTAAGCAGCGGTCTTGGAGCACAAGCTCAGACCCGCGTCTCGATCGGCGTCACGGAAACCATCGAAACCCACAACCCCTACGGCGACAGCGTGTCCTTGCTTTACGGAATTTTTAGCGAAGTCACCGGCCCCTTCTGTACCTATAATTATGCGAAGGGTGATTTCGAGGGCCGCCTCGCCGAGCGCTGGAAAGTAGAAAACCCGACCACGTGGAATTTCTATCTGAGCAAGAACTACAAATTTAACGACGGCACGACGGTGACCGCCGAGGACGTCGTCCATTCGATAATAAACCGCGTGATCGGCGATCCGCAATCGAAACAGAAAGCTTCCGTCGCGCCTTTCGTAGTCAAAGCCGAGGCGGTCGATAAATTCACCGTCAAGATCACCACCGACAAGCCCACCGCGCCGCTGCTGTCGTTTCTCTGCGATCGCCTCATCGTCACCAGCAAAGCCGCTTTCGACAAATATGGCCGGGACGCCGCCGACAAAGATCACATGATGGGCGGCGGGCCGTACCAACTGAAGGAATTGATACCCGGGCAACGGCTGGTGCTGCAGAAACGGCCCGATCATCCCGATGCCAAGAAAAATCCGCGCGCGCCGGACGAAGTCGTCTATCGCATCATGCGCGAGCCCGAGCAGCGTGTCACGGCTTTACTGAACGACGAGATTCAAATCGCCCAGTTCATTCCGCCCCACATGCGCCAGCGGGTCGAGAAAAATAGCAAAGTACGGCTCGTGCCGACCGACTCGGTGGAAATCATGTTTCTGGCGATGCAGCCCAAACCGCCCTTTGACAAAAAGGAAGTGCGCCAAGCGGTTTGTCACGCGATCAATCGGGACCAGATTATTGCCACGCTGCTCGAAGGCTCCGCCAGCCGCCTCGACGGCCCGATCGGCGAGGGCCAATATGGCTTCGATCCGAATCTGAAGCCGAAGATGAGCTTCGATCCGGAGAAATCGAAAAAACTGCTCGCGCAAGCAGGCTATCCGAACGGCGTCGACGTCGAGTTGCAGACTCCGGTCGGTCGTTACACGCTGGACAAGCAATTGACCGAAGCGATGATTCCGATGCTCAACGGCGCCGGATTCCGCGCCAAGCTGCTCACGCCGGAGTGGGCGACGCTTTGGGCCAACGTGCAGAAAGGCACGATACCGTTCTATTACATGGGCCGTGGCTCGGTCCAAGACCCGAGCGGCGCGTTGCATCAATATTTTCACAGCGGCGAAACGCCGCGCATCGGCTACGCTAATCCCAAGCTCGACGAGCTGCTCGACAAGGAACAGCAGGAGTTCGACCCCAAAAAGCGGCGCCAGTATTTATCGCAAGCGATGAGCATCCTCACCGAGGATGCGCCGGCTTGCTTCCTGTGGCGCCACAAGCTCCTCTGGGGCCTGAATGCTCGGGTCGATTACAAGCCGCTGCCGGACGCGCGCATTTATGCCATCGACATGGCGGTAAAAAAATGACGGCTGGACAAAACGAGCTACCCAGCAGCAAGCTGCCGGGTACCAGATCGTCGCGACGAGCGTTTATCCCAAAGGCGTCACCCCCGAATGTTTTAATCGGGGGTCCAGTTCCGGTCTCGCTTGTGGTGAGCTCAGTCGAACCATCGATAGAAGCATTCGCGAATGACGGACGTTAAGAAGTCTGGAATACTTCTCGACGCAGCAACCTGCAGGGGATGAAACCCACCGTGATTCAAGTTCGTCAACTCAAGCAACAGACTGCGTGATATTCAGGCGGCAAGCCCGCTGATGCTCTGGAGATGTGATGATGATCGATGAAAAATTTATCGACGTTAACGGTATCCGCACCCGCTACTTCGAAAAGGGCGCCGGCCCGATCGTCGTGCTTTTTCACGGCGGCCACTTCGGTTCCCATGACGCCGCCGACTGCGCCGAGGACTGGAACCTCAACTTCGACGGCTTAGCGCAATGGTTTCACGTTTACGCCGTCGACAAGATCGGCCAGGGCTACACCGACAATCCGAAACACGACGAAGACTACACGGTGGCGACCGTCGTGCAGCACGCCTACGATTTTTTGAAAGCGCTGGGCTTGCGTCGCGTCCATCCGGTCGGCCACTCGCGCGGCGCCTATCTGGTCGCGCGTCTGACATTGGAACATCCCGAGCTGTTCGATTCCTGCATTTTAGTCGAAACCAATACACACGCGCCGGGCATCAGTAAAAACGAAACGGTCATGGCCAATCCGCCAAAGCCGCGCTTAAGCCGCGAGAGCCAGCGCTGGGTATTGCAAAAATACTCCTACGGCTTTGAACATATTAGCGAAGAGTGGTTGGATGTTATGATGAACGTCGCGGCGTTGCCGAAGTACCGGGAAGCGGTAAAAAAAATGGAGGAAGTTGGCCTGCGGACAACTTGCTTTCTGCCGCACCTGGCGCGCCAGAAAGACGAAACTCTCGGCCTTATCCGCGACCGCGGGTTTGGCAGGCCGACGCTGCTCGCCTGGTCTTACAACGATCCCACCGCCACCATCGATCAAGGTCACGCGCTCTTCGATCTGATCGCGCGCGCCACGCCGGATGCGCGCATGTACATCTTCAACCGCGCCGGCCATTTCTCCTATCGTGAACACCCGGTCGAGTTTAACGACATGCTACGCGGCTTTATCCAACGCATCGCGTGACCTAGTGAAGATGGAATGAGGCGAGCTTGCCCATGAAGGATGGCCGCTGAAATGGCCGGCTATTTATTTCATCGTCTCGCCGGCACGGTGCCGGTTCTCTTGCTTATCAGTTTGCTGGTTTTTCTGCTGATCCACGCCGCACCCGGTGATCCGACGCTGCTTCTCCTCGGCGAGGAAACCAACGCTGCGGAAGTGGCGCGCGCGAAAGAACGCTGGGGCTTGGATCAGCCGCTTTATGTGCAATATTTAAAATTTCTTAAGTCCGCCGCTGCCGGCGATTTCGGCAAGTCGTTCAAATATGCCGAACCGGTGATCAACGTCATCAAAACGCGCCTACCGGCGACCATCGAGCTGGCGTTCTTTGCGATCCTGATCGCGACGCTCTTGGCGATCCCGCTCGGCGTATGGTCCGGCTCCAGGCCCAATTCCTGGATCGACAATGTCGGCACTACCTTCGGCCTCTTCGGCATCAGCATGCCGAGTTTCTGGCTGGCGATCATGTTGATTCTCTTGCTCGCCGGCGTTTTGAATCTGCTACCGACTTCGGGCCGCAGCACCTATGGCATCGCCGGACCGGAACAGACCGGATTTTATATTTTTGACAGCATCCTGCAGAAAAATTGGCCGGCGGTTTGGGACGCGTTGACCCATATCTTTCTGCCGGCACTGGCGCTCGGCGTGAACATGCTCGGCATTTTGATGCGGGTCACACGCTCGTCCATTTTAGAAGTCCTGAACGAAGATTACATTCAAACCGCGCGAGCCAAAGGACTGCGCGAGAAAAACGTCGTGTGGCGCCACGTGACGAGCAACGCGCTTATTCCGGTGATCACGGTCGTCGGCCTCGAGCTCGGCACGCTGCTCAGCGGTTCGATCATCG
>JBEVIO010000040.1:0-3306 GCA_040510635.1 Binatia bacterium
GCAAATGGACAATCTTGACAAGAACAGCCGTCTGGAACCCGGCACGCGAAAAAACCTGCTCTCTAACCAATTGGTGATCATTGTGCCCGCGGATTCAAAGCTCGCCATATCGTCGCCAAGGGATTTATTGAAGGCCGACGTCAAAAAGATTGCGCTTGCCGAGCCATCCTTAGTTCCAGTCGGTGTTTACAGCAGCAAATATCTGACGGATGAAGGTCTTTGGGATCAGGTCAAGCCGAAGATCGTGCCGGTGCAAGATGTCCGCGCGACCTTGGCTTCGGTCGAGTCCGGCAACGTCGAAGCCGGTTTCGTTTACAAGACCGATGCGGCGGTTTCGAAGAAAGTTAAGATCGTCTACGAAGTGCCGGTCGATAAAGGCCCCAAGATCACCTATCCGATGGCGATAGTGAAAGATTCGAAGCGCAAAGACGCGGCGCGCGACTTCATGAACTATGTTCAGAGCCCCGCAGCGAAAGACGCTTTCAAGAAATACGGCTTTGTCGTATTAGATTGATCCCGAGGAACTTGTTCATTCGTGATCTTCTCCTTTGAGACCTGGCAAATCACGCTCTTCTCTATCTCCGTCGGGCTTGCCAGCACGCTGCTGATCCTGCCGTTTGGGATCGCGCTGGCGTGGCTCTTCGCTCGTAAGGAGTGGCCGCTCAAAAGCGTAATAGAAACCGCAGTTCTCTTGCCGTTGGTCATGCCTCCGGTATCCACCGGCCTCATCCTGCTGAAAATCTTCGGCCGGCGTAGTCCCCTCGGGCAATGGCTTTACGAACGCGGTATAGAAATCGTCTTCAACTGGAAAGGCGTGCTCATCGCCATGTCGGTGATGTCCTTTCCCTTGCTGGTTCGCTCCGTACGCACTTCCTTTGCCGAGGTCAATCCGCGGCTTGAGCAAATCGCCGCGACCCTCGGCGCGTCGCCGCTGAGAATTTTCTTCGTCGTCACCATACCGCTCGCCTACAAAGGCATCGTCGCCGGCGCGCTGCTGGCGTTTTCCCGCGCGCTCGGTGAATTCGGCGCGACTATTCTCCTCGCCGGCAATATTCCCGGCCAAACTCAGACGCTGTCCCTGGCGATTTACAACTACGTCCAGCTTGGCAAAGACTCGGAAGCTTATACGATGCTCGGCATCACGGTCGGCCTGGCGTTTCTGTTCGTCTGGTGCTCCGAATGGTTGCTGCGCACGGGAAGGAAAACGTAACATGCGCCTCTGCTGCCGCATACCGCTGGCGACCTTCGAGCTCGACGTCGACGCGTCCTTCGATTCGCGCGTGACGGCGATCTTCGGCCCTTCGGGCTCAGGAAAAACTACGCTGCTCGACGCCGTCGCCGGCTTGCGCGATATCGCGACGGGTGAAATCGAGATCGGCGGCAAGACGCTCTTTTCCTCGGCGCGGAAGATCAATCTTTCACCGCAGCGCAGAAACATCGGCTACGTGCCCCAGGAGGGCGCTTTGTTCCCGCACCTTTCGGTGCGGCGAAATATTCTCTTCGGCGCCGAGCGCATCGTTCACGCTGCCGGCGCCAAAGGCATCGGCATGGAACACGTGCTCGAAATTCTCGAGATCGCTCATCTCCTGGCCCGGCCGGTGACCAAACTTTCCGGCGGCGAGGCGCAGCGCGTCGCTCTTGCCCGCGCGATTTTGTCGCGCCCGCAGCTGCTGCTGCTCGACGAGCCGCTGGCCGCGCTCGATATCGGCCTCAAGGAAAAAATCCTGCCTTACCTGGCGCGCGTGCGCGACGAATTCGCCATTCCGATGATCTATGTCACTCACAACGTCACCGAGGTGCTTACCTTGGCGGATTGGGTCTTGGTGATTCGCGGCGGCCGCTTGCTCGCTCAAGGCGCGCCCAAAGAAACACTTACGTCCGGCCGCGCGGTCAGGGAAATCCCCGAAGAACAGTTGGAAAACGTCTTCTCGGTGACTTTCATGGAGTCGGACAAAGCAGCCGGGCGATCACGGGTGCGGCTCTCGTCCGGCGCGGAAATATTCGTTCCCTACCTGGCGCAAGCCGATCGTCCGACGTTTCAGATTCGCGTCAGCGCGGACGATATCCTCGTCGGCATCCAACGCCCCGAAGGAATATCGGCGGGAAATATCCTGCCGGGCACGGTTCGCGCCATCGACCTGATCGACGATCAAGCATTGGTCAGCGTCGATGCCGGTGAAGATTTCTGCGTGCGGCTCACCACCGGCGCCGTTACGCGCCTTGCCATCGACGTCGGCTGTCCGGTCTTTCTCATCATCAAGACGCGCTCCTTTCGACTGCTCTAACTCGTTCAGACTTCCTTGACACAAGCCGCCGTCCGCGCCAGATTGGGCCACGCGATTTTCGGCCGACATCGAATATCCACGTATCCGGAGGCGCCAAATGAAAAATTTTCCCGCGCGACTTGCTGTCATCGTTTTCAGCGCGCTGCTGATTTCGACGCCGTGCAGCGCCGGTGAGGCGCGCGCGCCTTCTTCGCTGGAATGGGAAAAAACCATTGAAGCCGCCAAGAAGGAAGGCACGCTCGTCGCGGCGCTTCCGGCCAGCGCGGAACTGCGCAAAGCCATCGGCGAAATTTTTCCAAAGCGCTTCCCTGGCATCGAGCTTGACTTAACCAACGCGCGCGGGCCGTCCAACGCAAGTAAGATCGCCGCCGAGCACGCCGCCGGCGTGCGCTATTTCGATTTGTTGATCAGCGGCACGGCGACTCCGTTTAGCCTGTTGAATGCCGGCATTTTGGAGCCGGTGGAACCACTGCTGCTTTTGCCGGAAGTCAAAGATCCCAAACGCTGGTTCGGCGGCCATGTCTGGCTCGACAACGGCAAGCGATTCATCTATGCGTTTCAAGTCTACCAGTCGGAAAACATCTGGCATAACCCGACACTCATGAAGGTTGAGGACGTTCGTTCCTATGACGATCTGCTCAATCCAAAATGGAAAGGCAAAATCGGGATCCTCGATCCGCGCTCGCCGGGAGCCGGCACCGCTACCTGGGCCTTTTTCTTGAAAATCAAAGGCGACGAATATTTGAAGAAACTCGCCGCGCAAGAAATGTTCTTATCCCGCGATCAGCGCCAGTTGGCCGACAGTTTGGCCAAAGGCAAAATCGCGCTCACCATCGGCCTCACCTATTATACTTTCTTGCCGTTCCTGAAGGCCGGGCTGCCGATCAAACCCCTGCCGGATATGAAAGAAGGCACCTACACGAGTTGCGGCAGCAGCGCTCTGTCCGTGGTCAAGAACTCACCGCACCCGAATGCGACCAAAGTTTTCATCAACTGGCTCCTCGGCAAGGAAGGCCAAGAG
>JBEVIO010000041.1:0-5256 GCA_040510635.1 Binatia bacterium
GGTCCTTTTCAACCCTAACCATTCGGTCCGAGGGCGAAGAAGACGTAGTGGCGACCGGCCGGTCGCCCTTAAGAAGGATGTAAGAAACACCTGACTAAGGAGTTTGTTTTGGAAACAACCCGAACCGATGACGAAAAAACCCCTTGGCGCGATCTCACTCCGCTCATCGCGCCCAAATCCGTCGCCATCGTCGGCGCATCGCAGCGGGGCGCCGACGCCAATCTGGCGCGGGAACCGCGTGGCAACCGCGTCATCCGCAATCTGCAAAACTTCGGTTTCCCTGGACGGATTGTCACGGTTAATCCCAAATATACCGAAGTAATGGGCTACCCCTGCTATCCGGATATCGCGTCGATTCCCGAGCCGGTGGATTGCTTGGTGTCGGCGGTGCCTAACCGTCATGTTCCCGATTTATTAGAGTCTGCGGCAAAAGCCGGCGTGCGCGCAGCCGTGGTTTTTGCCGCCGGCTTCGGCGAAATCGGCGGCGAAGGCAAAGCACGTCAGGCGCGCTTGGAAGCGCTTTCAAAAGATCGCGGCTTTCTAATCTGCGGGCCCAACTGCTACGGCGTGTTGAACGTCTACGGCAAAGCGCTGCTGTTCGCCTCGACAATCCCTGCGGGATTTCTTTCCGGCCCGGTGGCGCTGATTTCGCAAAGCGGCGGGCTCAGCACGACGATTGCGAACGCGCTGATGCTCAATCGCCATGTCGGTCTCAGCTATATCATCTCCTGCGGCAATCAAGCCGGCGCGACGCTGGAAGAATACATCAATTATTTTATCGAAGACGAAAACACCCGCGTCATCGCGATCTTCGCCGAAGGCTTCAAACAGCCGGAAAAACTTCTACCGGTGGCGCGCAAAGCTGCCGAACGAAACAAACCGCTAATTATTTTGAAAGGCGGCCGCTCCGATGTTTCCAAACGCGCCGCCGCGACGCACTCCGGGTCGCTCGCCGGCGCGGCCGAAGTTGTCGACGCGGTCTTTCGCCAGGGCGGCATCGTATCGGTACGCAGTATCAACGAGCTGATCGACAGCATCAGCGTTTTCTCCTGCGACGGCTTTGTTCAAAAATACCGCGGCGGGCGCGGCATCGGCGTGCTCAGCGGTTCGGGCGGCGAGTGCACGCTAGTCTCTGACGCGGCGTCGAATGTCGGCATTGAGGTTCCCGAGCTGACCGAAGCGACAAAATCACAGTTGCAGGCAGCGGTTGCCGACTTCGGCAACATGAACAATCCGCTCGACGGCACCGGCGCCATGTTCGACGACGACAAGATTTTTCCAAGACTGTTGCAGGGCTTGATCGACGATGCCAATATCGACTTCGTCACGATCAATCTTGAAGCCAACGATCCCAGACCGAAAGAGCTGAAGAGCGGCACGCGCTTTTCTGCGCTCATCGAGAAAGCCGCCGCGAACAGCCACAAACCGATCGCGACATTTAGCTCCGTAGTTGGCGGACCGGTGGACCCTGACATTCTTTTGCCGTTGCGTAACGCGGGCGTGCCGATCATGGAAGGCGCCGAATGCGCCACCGCGACGCTGCGCAACCTGGCCGAGTATTTTGAATTTCAACAAAAGCGCCAGTCGAGCGCTGAAAAACAAATTCCTGCGATCAAACCGCACACCAAACTCCCCCCGGGGCTTATGGCCGCGGAACCGGCCTTTCGATTGTTCGAATCATTTGGCATTCCAACGGCACCCACCGTGCTCGCGCGCAGCGCCGACGAAGCCGCAGCCGCGGCGGAGAAGATGGGATTTCCGGTCGTGCTCAAAGTGGAATCGGCGCAAATCACCCACAAGAGCGATGTCGGCGGGGTTGTCCTCAAGTTAACTAGCAGCGCAGCGGTGCGCGACGCTTTCGCGCACATCAACGATCAAGTCCGCGCCAACGTTCCTTCGGCGAAAATCGATGGTGTCGTGGTCCAGAAAATGGCGGGCGAAGGCGTGGAAATGATTCTCGGCATCAAGCGCGATCCTTTGTTCGGGCCGGTGATTATTTGCGGCTTCGGCGGCATACTCGTCGAAGTGCTCAAAGATGTCGCCGTCGGCATTCCGCCTCTGTCCAAAGACCAGGCCCGGGATATGATCGTCCGTCTGCGCGGCTTTGCCGTTCTCGGCGGCGTGCGCGGCAAACCGCCGGCGGACGTGGATGCGTTGTGCGAAGCTATCGTCGGCGTGTCACGCTTAGCCGCTAGCCTGGGCGATCAATTGGCGGGTCTCGATATCAATCCGCTGATTGTGCTGCCCAAAGGTCAGGGCGTGGTTGCGGTGGATGCGGTGGTGGAGATCGCCTAGGTCGTACGCGGAGGTTTCGAATGATTCTCAACCATAACTATGACCGTCATGCCCGCGGAAGCGGGCATTTGGCGATAGCGTGAATGCGAAGTTACCGAACCTGGATTCCCGCGTGCGCCGGAATGACGGCGGAGCCTTGACGCGAAAGTTTGTGCGCTGCGGTCTTTTGCTGAGCCTACTTTTACTGCCAACTCTCCTCTTCGCTCAATCAAAACCGCTCAAAGAAGTCCGCGTCCCCTACGCCCTCGGCGGTTCCACGGGTTTCTTCTGGGTCGCCCAGCGCTCGGGATCGTTCGAAAAGTACGGCTTGAAAGTCTTGCCCATCTTCATGCGCGGCGGACGCGAAGCGGTCCAAGCATTGATCTCGCGCGATGTCTCGTTGATGCAGCAAGGCAGCTCAGGAGTCATCACCGCGTGGGCGCAAGGCGCCAAGGACCTGGTCGCCATCGGCGCCACCGGCAACAAGCTCGATTACATCTTCGTGTCCACCCCGGCGATCAAAAAACCGGCCGACTTGAAAGGCAAGCGAATCGCCATAAGCCAGCTCGGCGCCAGCACCGACTTCATCGCCCGCATCGCTCTACGCCAATTGGGACTGGCCGACAAGGACGTGACGCTCGTCGGTCTCGGCGCCCAAGGCGAGCGTTGGGCGGCGCTCTCCGGCGGCCATGTCGACGCGTCATTGTTTCAACCACCGGTCACCTTGCGCGCGCGCAAACTTGGCATGCCGATCTGGCTCGATTTTGCCAAAACCGACTATGAATACGTCGTTGCCGGACCGGTCACCACGCGCTCGTTCATCAAGGCAGAGCGCGAAACGGTGATGAACTTCATGCGCGGCCTGGCCGACGGCATGGACTTCTACCGCGACGAATCGAAAAAAGAAACGGTCATCAAATTTCTCGGTGAATATTATCGCTCGACCAATATCGAAGAGCTGGAAGAAACCCGGCGCGTTTACTCCCAAGTCATGCCTGGGCTTCCCGTGGTGACGATCAAAGCTATGGAAAACATGATCGCCAGCGACCGCGTGCTGTCGACATCGAACGTCAGCCCGTTGGACGTGCTCGATCTGTCGTTTTTGAAGCAGTTGGATGAGGAACGAAAAGCTAAAAGATAGTTCAAGCCGTTCAAAACGTTTGCGAAAAAGACGGCTTGAACGATTTGAACGTTTTGAACAACTTGAACGGAGGATGATAGATGGCCGATTATAAGGAAATACTTTACGAAAAAATGCGCGGCGGCGCTTTGATCACACTCAATCGCCCGGAGGCGATGAATGCGATCAGCCGGAGCATGATCAAGGAGCTGCATCAAGCCCTCGACGAAGTCGAGGAGGATCGTGAGGTTCGCGCGGTCGTGCTCACGGGCGCGGGACGGGCGTTTTCCGCCGGCATGGACCAGGGTAATCGGGCGGGACGGCGCCGGGATATCCACTGGCCTTATGGCATTGTCACCGGCCAGACCGCCGCTGAAGTCATCGATTCGTGGCGGGTCGATCCGAGAAATTTTCGCCGCATGTGGGAGTTCGGCAAACCGATCATCGGCGCTATCAATGGCTGGGCCATGGGCGCGGGCTCATGGCTGTCTCTTTTCACCCATATTACCATCGCATCTGAGAATGCCGTGTTTGCCCAACCCGAAGTGCGCCATGGATCGAACACAAGTTTTATGTGGACACTGCTCGGCGGTTACAAGAACGCGCTGCGCTACGGTCTCACCGGCGACCACATCGACGCCCAGGAAGCGCTGCGCATCGGCTTGGTCGTCAAAGTCGTGCCTCAAGATCAACTCATCGATGAATGTTTTAAAGTCGTCGAACGCATCGCCCTGGTTTCGCCGGAAACCGTGAAGATCAATCTCCAGGTCGCCACCCTCGGGCTCGACATGATGGGACTGCGCGATGCGCTGACCCTCGACAAGCAACTGTCCGCGCCGGCACATGTCATGCTGCGCGAGGAATTTCGCCGGCCGCTGGACGAAGCCCGCGCCAACAAAGGTATCCGGGAATATCTCCAGATGCGCGACGGACCGTTCCAGCCGGAACCCTTTGGGCCGAGGGCGAAGAAGCGCGATTGAGAAATCGCGCCGTTCAAATGTTCAAGCTGTTCAAATCGTTCAAGCCGTAGCAACACTAGGAGAATAAGACATGGCACAGTACAAAACTCTACTTTATGAGAAGCAGCGCCGGGGCGTGTTGATAACCCTCAACCGGCCCGATGTTTTGAATGCGATGAGCGATGAGCTTTTGAACGAGCTGGATCAAGCGCTGGCGCAAGCCGAGAGCGATCCCGAGATTCGCGCCGTGGTCATCACCGGGTCAGGCCGCGCGTTTTCGGCCGGCGAAGACATCAGCGCGCCTGATTCCGACACCGCCTGGCCCTACGGCATTCCCGAAGGAACATCGCTCAATGCCACGTACAATAAATTCCGTGACGCCGACCGCAAAGATATATTGGGCCGGCAACTTTACCGTTGGCAGTATCCCAAGCCGATCATCGGCGCCGTGAGCGGCTGGTGCCTGGGCGCGGCTTCATGGCTCGCCCTCACCTGCCATGTGACCATCGCTGCCGATGACGCGGTGTTCGGTCAGCCGCAGGTACGCCACGGCGCCAACACCGATTTCATCTGGGTCGCCCTAGCGGGGTTCAAGAACGCGTTGCGTTACTCGCTAACGGGAGATCACGTCGACGCGCGGGAGGCCCTGCGCATGGGATTGGTCAATCAAGTGGTTCCGAAGGATGAATTATTGGATACCTGCTTTCAATTCGTCGAGCGCATCGCCCTGATTCCGCCGGAGACCGTCAAGATCAACCTGCATATTTCCACCCTTGGACTGGAGATGATGGGACTGCGTAAGGCCTGGACGTTGAACGCCGAGTTGGCGGCCATGGCGCGGCTCACGAAACGGGAGGAGTTCAACAAGCATCTGGACGAAGCCAAGAAAAAAGGCGGCGTCAA
>JBEVIO010000042.1:0-6592 GCA_040510635.1 Binatia bacterium
GTCAACTGGTTGATTTCCGCGTGACTCTCGACTCTCTTCCCTTCGTGGTGAGCTCAGTTGGAACCATGAACGGAGTTTCAGATAGTTAAATGGAGTGAAGGATCCCGATCTCAGGCAGATTCCTCGGCTTCGCCTCGGAATAACGCAAGAGACTCGTGCTTTGAATTGCGCGCCCAGCCGGATTCCTGCTACACCGTGAATGTGGAAACGGCAGCCGGGGTGGCGCACGGCATCAAGCGACAGGGTTTGTTTTACGGTTGGTATATCGTAGGCGTCGGCTTTCTCGCCAACGTCGCTTCATCGTTCGCGCTCGCCAGTACACTCAGCATCTTTCTTAAACCGTTAACAACCGAATTGGGTGTTTCGCGCGGCGTGTTTTCACTGCTCCGTTCCGGAGAGGGAATCATCGGCGCTTGTCTCGCGCCGTTAGTCGGCACGCTGGTGGATCGCTACGGCGGACGCTGGCTGATGGCGATCGGCGCGATCGTCGTCGGCGTGGGTTACTTCTTTCTCGGTCACGTCGACAGCTTCAATCAATTCGCGGCCATTCGTCTGACGCTGGTGAGCTGCGGCGACGCGGTGATGGGCTATATGGTCGTCAACGTCGTCATCGCCCAATGGTTTGTGCGCCGGCGCGGGCGCGCGCTTGCGTTCACCAGCATGGGTGTCGGCTTCGCCAAAGTTTGTATGCCGGTGGTCGCGGCATGGCTTCTTCTGACGCTCGGCTGGCGCCAGACCTGGACAGTGTTCGGCGTTCTCACCATCGCGTTGCTCGTGCTGCCAGCGCTGTTTGTCATCCGGCGCCGGCCGGAAGACATGAACCTCTATCCCGATGGCAGCGCCGTACCTGTTAACACCAGCGCGTCAACGGCCAAAAAAAGCGGCGATCGATTCCCGGCAAACGATCTGGATGCGGTTTGGACGCGCGGCGAAGCCGTGCACACCAGCGCGTTCTGGTTGCTCGTCGTAACCTTTGGCATTTCGAGCATGGGAGTCACCGGACTCAACCTGCATGTTTTTGCTTATGTGACCGATATCGGTCATTCGCCCGTGGTCGCGGCTACGGTGATGAGCGTGATCGCGTCGATGCAGCTCGCTTCACCGCTGGCCTGGGGCCTGCTTGCCGAGCGGATCGACCCGCGCATCGCAGCCATGTTGCGATTCGTGATCCAGGGCATTGGACTGGCATTGGCGATATCGACGGTAAGTATTTTTTGTCTCTATGCCGGTTTTTTTCTCTACGGCATAGGTCTCGGCGGCAATATGGTTTTGCCTGATATTCTCTGGGCGAATTATTTCGGCCGCCGCTCGCTCGGCAAGGTTCGCGGCATGGGCTTGCTGATCTCCCAGGTATTGGCGGCAGCAGGTCCGCCGTTTTTCGGATTTCTATTCGACGCCACCGGCGGCTACGGCCTCTCCTTTGCGCTGTTCGGCGCAGCCTTGATGACTTCGGCGGGACTCAGCCTCATGCTGAAACCGCCGCGGCAAGCATAATCGGGCGATGGCTTTAGAAGACTGGAGTAATTGAGTATTGACAGAAATCCGCAACCGTTATTCCAGTGGTCGATCACTCCAACACTTCACTTCTGTTCATCTTGCGGTGCGTCATCGGTCTCTGATAGGTAACAAGCGAATTCACGCAGAAAGGATTTCGCCATGATTATCGACGTTCACAATCACATTGTAGCCGGTGAGCAGCTCCAGACGTTTCAAGCCGGCCTGATCAATAGCGCCGGGTTTCATCGTCCTGGCGGCGGTGCGGTGGTCACGGAGAAAAATATTCAAGAGGCGAAGTGGCGTGGTCACAAGCATTCCGAGGTCCTGGACGAAGTCGGAACTGATTTCGCCTTTATCTCGCCGCGGCCATACACGATGATGCACTCGGCGAAACCGGAAAAGATCGTCCACTGGTATTGCCAGGCGGTGAACGATGCGCTGGCCCTGCAGGTGAAAATGGAGCCAAAGAAGTTTCGCGCCATCGGCGGCTTGCCGCAGAACGCCGGCGTGCCGGTAACGAATACCTTCGACGAGATCGATCGCTGTATCAACGACCTGGGCTTTGTTGGCATCATGATCAACCCGGATCCGGGCGAAGGCGACGGTCAAACGCCGGCGATGGGTCAAGAGTACTGGTATCCGCTTTACGAAAAGATGGTGAAGATGGATATCCCTGGACTCGTCCATGGCGCGAGCTGCAAAAATCCGCGCGAGTCGTTTCACGGTCATTTCATCACTGAAGAAAGCATCGCGATTCTTTCGCTGGTGGATTCAAAAGTGTTTCAGGATTTTCCCAAGCTGAAACTGATTATTTCTCACGGTGGTGGCTCGGTGCCCTATCAAGTCGGTCGCTGGCGCTCCCAGCTGCGTGGTCCCAATGACACGGAAAATTTCGATCAGAGATTAAAGCAGCTTTACTTCGACACGGCGCTTTACAATATCGAGTCTCTGAAACTGCTGTTTCGCATCTGCGGTCCGGAGCGTTGCCTTTTCGGCACCGAGCGACCGGGCGCCGGCTCCAAGACCGATCCGCGCACCGGTAAATGGTACGATGACGTGCGGCCCAATATCGAAAGCATTCCTTGGCTCAAGACGGAGGACAAAGAGAAAATTTTTCAAAAGAACGCCGAACAGGTATTCTCGAGATTCAAGCAGTAAGCGAGGAAGATGTGGAATGATGGAGTAGTGGATCGATTCCCGCAACTCGCTGCATTATGTAAATCGGCTATCCGAGTCCGTCATTCCCGCGTGTTTTAAGCGGGCATCCAGGCGGATTCGAAACTAGAGCCCCGATACTTGGTTGATTCAAAAACCTCGATGTTGTCAGAAGATGTTAATCTGGATTTTGCCGATCTTACACCCGACCAGCAGGTAGGCCGGCTCAAAGAACAGTATGTTTTGCTGCGCGGCAAAGGCGCGGTCGTGCGGGCGCGCGTGAATGCATTGCCCGTGCGGCAATACATTTCACTTCTGGAACGCGGCTATCGCGTCGGTTTGGAGCGAGACGGGGAGAGTTTTGTTTTGGTGCTTCGTCCCGACGGCTCTACGCCGCGTTTGGGGCTTCGCGGCGCGCATTCGGTGGTCTGCCATCTCGATGGGCGGGTATATACCAACACGACTGAGAATCGCGTCGCCGTGATCGATGCCTCGACACGGCGCGTGAAAAAACACATTCCGACCGGCGATGAGCCATCGCACTTGGAACTTTCCCACGATGGAAAAAGACTGTACGTCGCCAACAGCGGATCGAACGATGTCACGATCATCGACACAACTAACGAGCAAGCTTTCGTGACGGCTTTGGCGGGACGGCGTCCGTTGCTTCCGTGCGTTGCGTCGAATGGAACGGTTTATCTGCCCAGCGGTCCGGACCGGGACGTCACAGTACTTGATGACAGCGGCGAGTTTCGCGTGAAAGTTCCGGTGGGCGCTGCGCCGCACGATATTGCCGTTTCGCCCGACAGCCATTGGGCGTATCAACCCAACTCGGGTTCGCACACGGTAACGGTGATCGATGGCCGGAATTACTCCGTCGTCGGTGAAGTGAAGGTGGGTTTGGGGCCTGGACACATCGTCTTCGATCCTGAGAGCCGGTTTGCCTATGTGGCAAATACGGTATCGGACGACGTGACGGTTATCAGCACGAACAATCACGAAGTCGTGGCGACGATTCCCGCCGGCAACGGCACGCACCTCCCTGCGCTTAGTCCCGACGGGCGTTTTGGTTACGTCGCCAATTTCGCTTCCGACGATCTGACTGTCTGGGATTGTAGCGATCATCATGTGGTCGCGACGATTCCCGTCGGCATTTATCCACACTTCTTTGCGCTAAGCCCGGACGGAAAGTGGATTGTCGTATCGAATACGGGTGAATCAAGTATCTGCATCATCGATGCTCACGAACACGAAACACGATCACGACTCTCTGTCGGCGCCGCCCCCGCACATCTTGCCTTCAGTCCAGATAATGAGTGCGCGTTCGTCGGTTGTGAAAGCACGGACGAGGTGGCGGTGATCGATCTACAAAGACAAACCGTCGTTGAATCGATTAAAGCAGGACAGACCGTTTCGTAACGTCATCGAAATCGTCGACATAAGCCGTGTGATACGTAGATTTGCGCTTCCGTGCACTGTGACAGTTCTACCTCATCCTTCTCCGGCTTAGAGGCTCCTTTAGTCCTCTCATCCCATTCGCTCCATGGAAAAACTGACGACTCTCTTCACGAAAACTTTATTCCATAACTCTTTTGGTTTAAGAGTAGTGAACCGCGTGAAGGACTCAATTCCAGAGTGACACGAATCCCCGCACTTGAGCTTCGAGACGTCTCGTATCTGGCCGGCGGCAAGAAAATTCTCGATACCATCAATTGGAAGGTATGGCCTAGCGAACACTGGGCGATTCTTGGCCCCAACGGCTCGGGCAAGACGACGCTCCTCAAGATCGCGAGCGGCTATCTTTGGCCGAACGGCGGCGGTGAAGTGTTTCGCAGAGGGGAAGCGTTGTCTTATCTCCCCGAACTGCGACAAAGCATCGGTTGGGTGACGGCGTCGCTCGCGAGCGAGATCCCGAGGCAGGAAAGAGCCCTGAACACAGTTGTTTCCGGGAAATTTGCCCAAATCGGTTATCTCGGCGGGCAGTGGGGTGAGGCGAGTCGCTACGACTATGCGTGCGCGCGGCGCTATCTAAAAGAACTCGGCTGCCTTCAATTGGGCGAACAGGCCTTCGGTACCTTGTCGCAGGGCGAGCAACAGAAAGTTCTCATCGCGCGAGCGCGGATGACCAAGCCCTATTTAATTATCCTCGACGAGCCTTGCGCCGGCATGGACCCCGGCGCGCGAGAAAGTTTTCTCGCTTCACTGCGCCGGGTCGGCGCGCAAAGAAAACTTCCCGCGTTGATCTATGTGACGCATCATGTCGAGGAAATCCTGCCGCTGTTTCGTCACACCTTGGTTCTGCGCGACGGCAGGGTGCTTTACGCCGGCGACACTCGGCGCGTACTCGATCGGGATGTGTTGAAAGATCTGTACGGTGTCTCTTTAACGGTTATGAAACAGAAGGGACGTTACTGGCCTATCGTCAAGTGATCGCCCCCCATTGACGCCATTCGCTAATCTTCCTGATCCCGTCATGGTCGTCCAGACTCAATCTTCGCCGCCACAAAAGCGCTGGTGGTCCCTGGCGGTCGCTTCGCTAGCGACTCTGATCGTAACGGCAGACTCGGGGCAGCTCAGTATCGCCCTGCCTTTGATCATTAAAGATCTGCACGCAGACTTGGCACTGGCCAGTTGGATTGCGCTGGTTTATGCCTTGATCACGGCGTCGCTCTATCTGCCTTGCGGCAGGATGGCGGATCTGCTCGGTGTCGGTAAACTTTTTCTTGCCGGTTTTGTCTTGTATTCGATCAGCTCACTGGCCGCCGGCGCGGCGCAAGGAGCCGGCCAATTGATTTTTTTCCGAGCCTTACAAGCGGCGGGCAGCGCGCTCATCATGGCCAATAATTTTGCTTTGGTCACGGCCCTCTTCCCGCGTGAAGAACGCGGTCGCGCCATGGGCATCGCCGGCGGCACGATATCGGCCCTCGGCTATACCCTTGGGCCGGTCTTGGGTGGGCTGCTGACCCACGCCTTCGGTTGGCGCTCAAATTTCTACCTATCTGCTTTCCTAGCCATGGTCGGTTTCGGCGCTGCGCGGGCGCTCTTGCCGGCGGAGAGTTTCAAAGGCAGCGGCGAGAAAAAAGAGCCGTTCGACTTCGCCGGCGCCGTCTCCTTCGCTATCGGTATTTCGTCACTGTTGTTTGCTCTGGCGCTCGCGCAGAAGGGGCAATGGCGCGAGCCCATCATCAGTTTGACGGCGCTCGGTGGAGCCGGTGTGCTCGGCTTCTTTGTCTGGTGGGAAAAGCGGACTCGATCGCCGCTGCTCGATCTGGACATTTTTCGCATCGCCGCGTTCAGCCTAGGCAATGCCACCCGATGGTTCAGTTTTATCACGATGAGCGTCAGCAATTTGCTGATGCCGTTTTTCTTGCAACTGGTGATGGGATTGGATCCGCTGCGCGCCGGATTCTTGGTGGCGCCAACGCCGCTGGCGATGGCGCTGCTGGCGCCTTTCACGGGCTGGATGTCGGAACGATTTGTGCCGGAGCGGCTCTGTGCCTTAGGCTTGGCCGTGAACGGCGCAGCTTTGGTCTTTTTGAGTTTCCTTGCGCCCGGCGCTAGCGCAACCGAAGTGATCTTCGGCTTGGCGTTGCTCGGCGTCGGCATGGGAATATTTCAAACGCCGAACAATAATCTGCTCATGAGCGCGCTGCCGCGCCCTCGTCTCGGCATCGGTTCGTCGGTTTTATCGATCGTGCGCAGTCTCGGCTATTCGATCGGCGCGACGCTGGCAGCGGCCATCGTCAGTCATTTTTTGTTGGCATCGACCGGTGAAACGTCGCTGCAGAATCTCGGCCGTGACGCTGGAGGCGATGCCGACAGGCTGGTTCTCACCGCCTTTCTATACGGGTATCGGTACGCTTATCTGATCGCGGCGGCGATTGCCTTCGGCGGCGCTGTCATCAGTTTATGGCCGGCGTCTAAAGATGAATTCAGATGA
>JBEVIO010000043.1:0-9410 GCA_040510635.1 Binatia bacterium
CCGCTGGTTTAGGTGTGAAATATAAGCACTCGAGTTACAACTAATTAGCCGGATCGGCGCATGCATGCGCAGCCAATGCCTAAAAATTCTCCATCGAGCACCGCCGCGTAGTCGCCCAGCGACTGGCTACGCGACACTTCCAATAACCTTTAAAGGACAGCGCAATGAATACCGATAACGATACTACATTGGAGGGCGGCTGCACTTGCCGGGCGGTGCATTATCGAATGACGACCAGACCGTTGTTCGTGCACTGCTGTCATTGCCGCTGGTGTCAACGTGAAACGGGAGCGTCCTTCGCATTGAACGCTCTGATCGAAGCCGACCGTGTGATCTTGCTGAAAGGCGCACCCGAGGTCGTGAACACGCCATCGAATAGCGGAAAAGGACAGAAGATCACCCGCTGTCCGACGTGCCGTATCGCTCTCTGGAGCAACTACGCGGGCGCAGGCGACGCTCTGCGCTTTGTGCGCGTCGGCACTCTCGACGAACCCGATCGCCTGCCGCCCGATATTCATATCTACACTTCGTCGAAGCAACCCTGGGTCGTGCTTCCAGAAGGCACGCCCGCAGTTGAAGAATATTACCAGAGCGCTAAATATTGGCCGAAGGAGAGCCTCGAACGTCGTCGTGCTTTGTTCGTTACAAAGGCATAGTGAATGGCGTAAATGTTGTGGGGCGCGCGTCGGCGCGAAAGCCGGATGAGCAACTCTGGACTGATAAAATGATTTTAGGTTCTGTTGATTGCATTGAACGGCTGGAACGAATGGAATCCCCGAGCCAGCTTTGAGTCAAAGAGCAGTGGATGTAAACATAATCCGACGATCAACAACGAGAGGCGAACATGGATTACGGCGCGCATCTTCCGGTTATAGATTTTGGCTTTCAACGCTTTTCCCTGGAATGGTTGACGGCCTACGTGCAAACCGCTCGCGACTTGGGTTTTAGGGCCGTCTCGACGAACGATCACTTGATCCATTCTCGTCCGTGGCTGGACGCGCCGACGGCTCTTACTGCAATCCTTTCCCACAGCGGAAACATGGTAGTCGGGACCAGCATCTTGCTCTCGGTCGTGCGTGGTCCGGTGCAGGTGGCTAAGACCATGGCCGCTATCGACATACTTTCCAAGGGTCGGCTGATTGTCGGCGTCGGACCGGGATCTTCGGCGCGCGACTATGAAATCGTCGGTTTGAACTACGAGGAGCGCTGGAAGCGGTTTGACGAAAGCGTTCAGGCTTTACGGTCTCTTTGGACGGGCGATGGATTCACCGGACGGTTTTATTCCACCGAGGGCATCAATCTCGAACCCAAACCGCTGCAAAAACCGGCACCGCCCATCTGGATCGGTAGTTGGGGCTCGGACGCCGGCCTGCGCCGGGTCGCGCGCCTGGGAGATGGATGGCTGGCGTCGGCCTACAACACAACGCCGGATCAATTCAGGATCGGCTTGGATAAACTTCAGAGCGAGCTGAAGACCGTCGGCAAAAATCCTGCGATTTTCCCGAACGCGCTCGTCACAATGTTCATGTACGTCACGGAAAACAAAGCCGACGCTGAGCGCGTTTTGTCTGAAACCCTCACGGCGTTCCTGCATCGTCCGATCGATCAGATCCGCGAGCGCCTTCTTGTCGGTCCGCCGGAAGCGTGCGCAGACAAATTGACCGCATACAAAAAAGCCGGCGTGCAGCGGCTGTTTGTGTGGCCGATCAAGGATGAGCTGGATCAACTTACGATCTTTCAGAGAAAGGTCGTGCCGTTAGTCAGTTGAATCAAGCGACGCATTGAGAAATTGGCATTCAACGAGATGAATCGTCCGTTTCCTGACAGTGAACTTCTTCGCGTCCCCTTCGTTTGATTGACAGCACTTTCCGCACGGACGTATATTCGCGCCATCTCGTAATTGCTTGATCGCACGGCGAAGATTCGGGAGAAATCTGCATGAGCAAATGGCCGGAAGTCGCACAACAGCTGAATCTAATGGTGAACCAATGGTACGAAACGGCGGAGATCAAAAGAATTTTGACGGTTCCGCTCACCCCGACCAGACTTGCCTTTCGCCATTTGCACATGACCTTCTTCGGCAACAATCGCCGCGATTGTTGGGCCGCCGTTTCTTGCAAAGCGCCGCTCGATGTCAAGCGCGCCATCTGGGAGCATGAAAAAGACGAGCTGATCTACGACCCGCGCATGGGCAAGGCGCATGTGACGGAAGAAGATTTGGGCAGCAATAAAGAATCCGATATGATTCCCGGCGCGCGTGCAGCATTTTACGCGTGGCTTTACTGCGCGCGTGACAAACCATGGCTCGAAGGCCTCGCTTGTTCACACATCCTCGAACGGTGCAATAACGATCGGATCGTCAAAGGCGGCACGCTCACTCAACGCTTGGTGAAACGCCAAGAGTTGGAACTCGGCATCAAGAAAAAAGATCAGGACATCGGCACGCAGGTGCATCTGATCGCCGACGTCGACCACTCCGATCTGTTGAACCAAGTGTTCGACCGCTACGTCGTCGATGACTCGACCGCGCAGCAAGTGCTCCGCGGCGCCGAGGAGTCCCTCGCCATCGAGCGCTGTTTCCACGGCGCCGTGGCCATGGCGATGGGAGAATTGGATTAGACTCAGAGTTTCGAGTTGATCGCGGGGAAAATGCAGATTCAACACGGTCTGATTAGCGCCGACTCGCACGTCGTTACAGAGCCCAACGCTTTTCTCAGCCGCATGTCGAAAACGAAATTCGGCGAGCGCATCCCGCAGATCAAGCAATTCGCAAACAAAGGCGCGGCGGTCGAGCGTTGGTACGTCAACGGGCGGCCGTTGCGCACCCGCGGTGTATGCAACTGCCCCGCGGTCATGGGCGATCCGAACCGCAATTTGTATCCCCAGCGCTGGGACGAAGTGCCAGCCAAAGCTTACGTTCCTGCCGAGCGGCTCAAGGCGCTCGACGCCGATCGCGTCGACGCCGAAGTTTTATTCCCCAACGATCCGAGCTCGTTTCACCAGTATAATGACGCAGAATTCGAGCTCGCCTGCGTGCAGGCCTACAACGACTCGCTCGGTGAATTGACGCGCGTGAGCGCGCGTTTTATTTCCCTCGCCATGGTGCCTCTGCTGTGCGGCATGGAAGTGATCGTCGCCGAAGTGAAACGCGCGGCGAGCCAAGGTCATCGCGGCATCGTGATGTTCGCGCTGCCTAGTCTAATGGTCGAATCGCTGCCGCACATCAGCGAGCCATATTGGTATCCTCTATGGGATATCTGTCAGGAGCTCGAAATGCCGGTTCACTTTCACGCGTCGGCCGGACTTGCGCGCAAGCTGACATTTCCCGAATGGGACGGCTACACGCCCTATCAACAGCATGCCGCGTTCACCGTGCCGACCTCCGCATGGCCGGCGCAGATTGTTCCGAATCTGATTTTCTCGGGCATCACGTACAAGTTTCCGCGCTCGAAATGGGTGTTCGCCGAAACCGGCATCGGCTCGGTGAGTTGCGTGCAGGCTGCCTGCGATCACGAATGGGAACGGCGCCACCTCTGGCGTCACGGGCTGGATCGAAAGCCGAGTGAACTGATCCGGCGACAAGTCTATGTCAATTTCTGGTACGAACAAGCCGGCATCGATCTGCGCCATGCGGTCGGCATAGACAATGTTATGTGGGAGTCTGACTATCCACACATCGCCTCGACCTACCCCGACTCATGGAAGTTCGTCGAACGCTCGCTGGCAGGCGTGCCGGCTGAAGAACGACAAAAAATGTTGTACACCAACGCGCAAGCGCTTTACCGGCTTTAGGCGTTAGCGGCATAGATCGCAATCGACGGTTGCATCAATCGAATGGTATCACGTCCACCACGAAGTACGCGAAGTTTAGCAAAAACTATCCGAACCCTTCGTGACCTTCGTGCGCTTCGTGGTGAATGGTAAATTTTCGAGAGATGACGCAAGCATGAGTCAAATCAACCGCATCATCAGTGCCGTCGATCACGTCGTCGAGTCACCCGATGTTTGGACGCAGCGGCTATCGAAAGCTAAATTCGGCGACCGCATCCCGCATCTCGAACGCTCGCGGGGCGGCGGCGACTCTTGGATCGTCGATGGCCGGCAATTGCCGCTTTCTGACGCTGCTCGTGTCGGCGCCCTCATGACCGATCGCGCGAAAATGCCGAATCGCTGGGAAGAAATACCGAAGGCCGCTTACGAACCAGGCGCGCGGCTCAAAGCGATGGATGACGACAGTGTCGAGTATACCGTGCTGTATCCGAGCCTCCCCGGTTTCTCCGGCGAGCTGTTCGGCGCGATCGCTGATGCGGAACTGGAGCTCGCCTGCGTGCAAGCTTACAACGATTGGTTGATCGACGAATGGGCGGCGACAAACGAGCGCTTCATCCCGCAGTGCATCGTGCCACTTTCGCCGATCGAAGCGACCGTCGGCGAGATCAAGCGCGCGGTCAGCCGCGGCCATCGCGGCGTCATCTTCCCCGCCGAACCAATGCATCTGCGCAAGCTGCCGCATATCAATAGTTCCGACTACGATCCGGTTTGGGTAACCTGCCGGGATCTCGGTGTGCCGCTGTGCTTTCACGCCGGCTCGGCCCCGCAGTTGCAATTTCCGATGGCGCCGAACCTGTCGCCCGAGCTCGCGGCAGCCTTCCAATCTATCGTTCGTCCGGCCAGCGCTGTATTCGACCTGACAAATTTTCTCTTCTCGCGCATCCTGCTACGCTACCCTGACCTCAAAGTTGTGTTCGCCGAGAGCACCATCGGCTGGGGAACGTTTCTTCTTGAATATGCCGATCATCAATACGAACAGGATCACTGCGATTACGCATTGAAGCCATCCGAGATGTTTCACCGTCAATGTTATTTAACGACTTGGTACGACGAAGCGAAGACCAACGCGCGCCATATCGGCAGCGAAAATATTCTGTGGTCGACGAACTTTCCGACCGCGAATTCCACCTGGCCGGAGACCGAACATTTCGCAACCAAGTGCTTAGCCGGTATGAGCGAGATTGAGCAGCGGCGGATTTTGTCGGTCAATGCAGCGAAACTGTATAAAGTCGATTTGAGTGACGGAGTGTTGGAGTAATGGATTATCGGAAAGATTTGTTGCGATGCATTGAAGCGCTCCTAATCATAGCCGTGAGCTCGATGGCAGGCGCGCGCGGCGCCTATGCGCAACCAGCGCTCAAGATGGGTTACAGCGGCGCCGGTGTGGCCCAGAGTCTCTATAATACCATCGACAAGGCCGGTCTCTGGTCCAAATACAATCTCGACGTCAAAGCGATTTATTTCAATAGCGGGGCGATAACCGCGCAAGCGTTGGTCGGCGGCGATATCGATCTCACCGACTCCAATATACCGACGATGCTCAACCTCAAGGCTGCCGGCATTTTGGACGTGAGAATCATCGCCGGCTGGATGAACCGCATCACGCTCAGCTTCATCGCGCGCAAGCCGAGCAAATTTCCCGCCGATCTCAAAGGCAAACGCATAGCGATCAGCCGCTTCGGCGCTTCCTCGGATTTCGTCACGCGCATGCTGCTGCGCTACTGGAAACTCGACCCCGAAAAAGACGTCGCGATCATCCAATCGGGCGGCAACGATGCCATCCGCATCGCTGCGCTGGTCGCCGGCCACATCGACGGCGCTCTGATCGGCACCTACGATCTGCCGAAGATTCTCGACTCGGGCTGCTGCGTCAATCTTGCCGACCTGGAAGATCTTCCCATCGAATACGCGCGCTTCGGCGTCATCGTGCCGGTGGCGTCGCTCAAGGCGCGACGCGAGATATTTCGCAGGTACTTGGAAGCGCTCACCGAAGGCATTTACGTATTTAAAACAAGGTCTGAACTGCCGATCGCGATCCTCAAACGGGAAGGCATTAAAGATGCCGAAGGCGGTTACAAGAAGATCGCCAAGGTGCTGATCGATTTTCCGGTTCCGGATGAAAAAGCGGTGCAAACCGCTCTTGACTCCATCGGCACTTCCAAGGCGAAGCAGGTGCAGGCGAAAGACTTTATCGATAGCACCTTGCTCGACGACATCAAGAAAAGCGGTTTCGTCGAGCGTTTGTACGGCAAGTAACTTTTCTGAGAAACGTCATTACGGAGGAATTTGGATGGCTGCCTCGAATCAGTTCGTACTCAACCCCTACTTGACCTGGCAAAAGGAACAGGCCATTCCGATTCACACCGGCTACTTTGTCGAAGACTTGCGCACCGTGCCGGTCGGCTATTGGAAAGAGCGCAACGCCAACGGCGCGTTTATCAATCTATCGAACGCGGTGGTCAACGATGCCGTTCTCTTGGAAATCCCGCGCGGCGAAAAGACCACGCCACGCCGCCAGGTTTTCGACGAATCCATGATGATCGTCGATGGCCAAGGCGCGACCTCCATGTGGTACAAGGACGGCAAGAAGAGGACTTTTGAGTGGCAGCAGGGCAGCGTCTTCGCGATCCCGCCCAATGTTTTTTACGAGCACTATGCGATGAGCACGCCGGCGCGCATGGTATCCTGCACGTCGGCGCCGCTTTACATGCAGCTCTTCAACAACAACGATTTTCTGTTCAACTGCGACTATAAATTCCTCGACCGCTTCGCCGAAGAGGAAAACTACTTCGCCGAAGCGCCGCAGGTGCTGGCCGGCTTCAACGGCGTCGAGACCAACTTCATCGCCGACGTGCGCCAGTGGTTCACGCGCGAAAACGTCTACGCGCTGGAAGAAAAAGGCGGCTTCAAACAAAGCCGCGACCGCGCCCAGGATGCTTACAGCATGCGCGTGCGCTTTGCGAAGACGATGATGTTTCTCCACCTCTCCGGTTGGTCCGTCGGCACTTACAAAAAAGCCCACCGCCACGGTCCCGGCTTCACCATCGTGATTCTCGACGGCGCCGGCTTCTCGTTCATGTGGGAGGTCGGCAAAGCACGCGAACGCATCGACTGGCATGCCTGGAGTATGTTCGTGCCGCCGGCCATGTGGTTTCACGAGCACTTCAATACCAGTGTCGAACCGGTGCGCTTCCTGGCATTTCATCCGCCGGGGATGCTCGCCTATCCCGGCTGGTCCGGCGAAGGCGAGCACTTTATCGGCAAGGGGCCGAACCAGATCGAGTACGACGACGAAGATCCGGAAATTCGCGCGGCCTTCGAGGCCGAATTGGCAAAAAACGGTTTGAAGAGCAAGATGCGGTCGGAGCTGTATCTAAAGAAAACGGCAATATAAGACGATTTTAGCGGTTCCAACTGTTCCTCCTTCCAAACGTTTGAAATGCGCGCTGATGGAATGGTTCTCCCAACGCTTGAACAACTGAACTACTGGAACGTTTTGAACAAATTTTAGCCGAAAGGATTTTAAGATGTTGTACAACGATTTACGCGGCTGGATGTCTAAGGTCGACGAGTTCGGCGAGCTGAAGACTGTCGAAGGCATCGACTGGAAATACGAGATGGGTGCGGTAACCGAAGTCTACGCCCGCAATCCGCCCTATTCGGCGATTCTCTTCGATAAAATCAAAGATTATCCGGCGGGCCACCGCGTGCTCGTCGGCGTGCATCATCAGTCGCTCAAGCGCCAGTGCCTGACGACGCACTTGCCGTTGGATTATGACCGCTATCAATTCATTCAAGCCTGGCGCAAACGTTTGAACAACCCCACGTCCATTCCACCGCGGGTCGTCGAGACCGGGCCGGTGCTGGAGAATGTTTACGAAGGCAAGGACATCGATCTGTATTCTTTGCCCGTGCCCCATTGGCACGAAGAAGACGGCGGACGCTACATCGGCACCGCTCATGTCGTCATCACGCGTGATATGGACGAAGGCTGGGTCAACCTCGGCTGTTATCGCGTTATGGTGCACGACAAAGACACGCTGGCGCTCTATATCTCACCGGGCAAACAAGGCCGGATCATTCGTCAAAAATATTTTGACCAAGGCCGCCCTTGTCCGGTGGCGATCAGCTTCGGCGATGATCCGCTGCTGCTCACTGCGGCGGCGAATAGCCTGCCGTGGGGAAAATCGGAATACGACTACGCCGGCGGCATCCGTGGCCAAGCCGTCGATGTGATTCTCGGCAAACATACCGGCTTGCCGATTTCGGCCTATTCGGAAATCGCCATCGAAGGCGACTGCCTACCCGATCAACAGCGGCGCGAAGGTCCCTACGGCGAGTGGACCGGCTACTACGCCAGCGGCGAGCGCACCGAACCGATCATCAAAGTGAAGCGCATGATGCACCGTAACAATCCGATCTTGACCGGCGCGCCGTCATCGCGCCCTCCCGGCGGCTCCGATGACAATCTCGTGCGCTCCGCGTTCATTTGGGATCATATGGAAAAAGCCGGCGTGCCGGATGTCAAAGGGGTGGCTTGCTTTCAAGGCCGATTCTTCACGGCGGTGGCGATCAAGCAACGCTACCCCGGACACGCCAAACAGGCCGGCATGATCGCCGCCCAGTGCGGCGCCGGCGCCTATTTAGGCCGCTACATCGTTGTCGTCGATGACGACATCGACCCCTACGACATGAACGACGTGCTGTGGGCCATGTGCACGCGATCGGACCCGGCCAACGACACGGACTTTATCCGCCGCGCCTGGAGCGGCCCCCTCGACCCAGTCATACCGAAAGACAAAAAAGGCTTCAGCACCCGCGCCGTCATCGACGCCACACGGCCCTACGAATGGATGAAAGATTTTCCGCTCGCCTCCGGTTCAAGCGCGGAGATGAAGGAACAGGTGATGAAGAAGTACGGCAAGTTTTTTACGTAACCCTCGCGCCTTACGCTTACGCGGAATTTCACAGGAACCGTACATGCAAAAAACAAGGTTGCTGCTCCTTAGCCTAATCATGGTCCTGGTGCTTCTGCCTTCGAAAGGTAAAGCCCAGCAACTCGTCCGCGTCGGCTACAGTGGCACCGGCGTCGCAAAGAATCTCCACAAAACCATCGACCGCGCCGGCATATGGAAAAAGCGCGGGCTCGATGTCCGACTCATCTACTTCACCAGCGGCGCCACCATGGCCCAAGCGATGGTCGGGGGCGATCTGGAAGTCGCCGACTCCGACGTTCCGGCAATGTTGAATGCGGTATCAGCCGGCGCGCTGGACGGCAAACTGATCAGCGTCTATATCAATCGTTTTCCCTTCGCCTTCGTCGTGCGCAATGAAATCAAAACGGCCGATGACTTAAAAGGCAAACGACTCGCCATCAGCCGCTTCGGCTCTTCGTCCGACGTGACGACACGGATGCTGCTCCGTCATTTCAAACTCGATCCCGACAAAGACGTGAAGATAATCCAGGCCGCCGGCACGACTCGCCTTCCAGCCATGGTCGCTGGCCAGCTCGACGGTACGCTGCTCGGCACCTACGATGTCCCGAGTCTTCTAGAATCCGGCTGTTGCCGTGTGCTCGT
>JBEVIO010000044.1:0-4621 GCA_040510635.1 Binatia bacterium
TCGGCATTTAGCGCCGCCTTTGCCGGACTCGCGCCCGGCGGGCAGGAATTATTAAATCACTTCTTTTGGTGGGGCGCCTTGGGATCGATTCTTTTGTTCATCCCGTACTTTCCGCGCTCTAAACATATTCATATTTTTCTCGCGCCGGTAAATCTGGCGTTGAAAAAAGATAAGCCCGGAGCCCTGCAGCCGATGGACTTCGAAAAGGAGGAAGTCTTCGGCGCGGTCAAGCTCGAGGATTTTACTTGGCCCCGGCTTTTGGATTCCTACAGTTGCATCATGTGCAATCGGTGTCAGGACGTTTGCCCCGCGACAAACACCGGCAAGGCCCTCAGTCCCGCGGCGATTTTGATCAACGAGCGTTTTGAGCTGAACAAAATTCTCACCCGCTTTTCGGCCGGACAGGAGAGCCCGCGGCCGCTGCTCGACTTCGCGTTGAACGCCGAAGCCGCATGGGCTTGCACGACCTGCAATGCCTGCATCGAAGTTTGCCCTGTGGGCAATGAACAAATGCTGCACATTATCGACGTGCGGCGCGAGCGCGTGCTCACTGCGGCGGAGTTTCCCAAAGGACTGCAAAACACGTTCAACAACATGGAGCGGGCCGGCAATCCCTTTGGCATGGCAGCCGAGGAACGGCTGGCCTGGGCAAAAGATTTGCCGTTTCCGGTGCCGACGTTGGAACAAAAGGCCGAGCCGGAAATTCTCTACTGGGTCGGCTGCGCGGTGGCCTTCGATCCGCGCGCGCAAAAGATCGCGCGCAGCATGGCCGCGATCTTGAATGCCGCCGGGATGGATTGGGCGGTGATCGGGAAAGAGGAAAAATGCACCGGCGACACGGCGCGGCGCACCGGCAACGAATATCTCTTCGCCCAGATGGCCGAAGAAAATGTCAATGTGCTGAATGAAATCAAGCCGAAAACGATAGTAACGACTTGTCCGCACTGCTTTCATACCATCGCCAACGAGTACCCTCAGTTCGGCGGTAAGTTCGTCGTCAAACATCATACGGAGTTCATCGACGAATTGCTTCGCGCCGGGCGGCTCAAGCTTGAAAGCGTTGGTGACGGCTCAGTCACCTATCACGATCCGTGCTATCTCGGGCGGCATAACGGCATCTTCGATCAGCCTCGCGCGCTGATCCGGTCGACGGGTGCCCACCTGACCGAGCCGGGTCGAAGCCGCGCCAATAGCTTTTGCTGCGGCGCCGGCGGCGGCCAGTTTTGGAAGGAAGAAGAAAAAGGAAGAGAGCGAGTGAGCACCAACCGTTACCGTGAGCTGAAGCAGACAGGGGCCCAGACCGTCGCCACAGGTTGTCCGTTCTGTATGCGCATGATCACTGAAGAAACCGCCAAAGAAGAGCCGGAAAGCGCCATGCAAGTGTTCGATGTCGCTGAGCTGGTCGCGGCAAGGCTGCAAAAATAACATGCGCCAAAGTTATGCCTATTTTTTTGCCTTGGGCGTCGGCTTGCTGCTAGGAGTCAGCGCTTGCCGAGCGGAGCCGAGAGTGACGATTTCGTCCAGGCAACGGGGCGATGTGGCTTTTCAGGTTGAGGTCGCCGATTCGCCGGCGAAACGAGAGCTGGGTTTGCAGTACCGCCGATATCTTGCCCCGGACCGGGGCATGATCTTTTTGTTTCCAGACGAGTCACGCCAGACCTTTTGGATGAAAAACACGCCGATCCCTTTGGACATGATTTTTATCGGCCGCGATATGAAAGTCGTCGGGATCGTGGCGCAGACGGTGCCGTTTTCCCTCGACGCGCGCTCTGTTGAGGCGCCGAGCCAGTATGTGCTGGAAATCAACGGCGGCTTGGCGGAACGCCACGGCATCCAAGCCGGCGACAGAGTTAGTTTTGATTCGATCCCGACTCAAGGTGGGCGGGAATAAAAAAGGGACCCAGCGCGCGGCTCTGGATCCCTTGAACGACTCAAGATGTGCTGTTAGATCTCGCTGAAGAAGTAGGACCTCACCGGCGCGAGCTTCTCTTCGTAAGAATCCGGATACATAAACCATAGCGTCGCGGCGATGCTGCTGAGAAGCGAATTGCCGTCCTGGGGTGTGAAGCACGTGCCAACGATCTCCTTGTCGCCGCGCATTGCCAGGCTTTGCGTCACAATCACGGTTTGGTTGAGGATTCTGCCGAACATGCCGTGATCGCGCCCGAACGAAAACACGGAGGCCGATGATTTTTTGTTGGTCAGGGCAACTCGCAGATTCGCCTGCAGCCGGCGCATCAATTCATCCTTGCTGATTCCTCGGCGCAGTTTGAGATTGAAGTGAATGGTGTGCATGTATTGCGTATTCAGCTTTAAAGCCGAAGAATAAACATCGAGATCCAAGCCGAGAGTTTTGAACAGATAGTGGGCGTCACGGCCCTGGTGGGTACCAAACTTCGGATCGTCGTGTTTACCGGCTTCGGGAGCCGGAATGAAATCGCCTTCTTGGCTCAGATCATTGGCGCGGCGCATGCAGACAAAACGGCTTTCTGCCAAGTTGTCTTCTTTTTCCGGACCCAAGGCGATGGTGTCGATCAACACGGCGAGATTGTGCGTATTGCAACTGACCACCTGGATGAATTGATCCTTGCCTCTTTCGAGCGCCCTGTCATTGATGCCGCGGGCGTATTTTTTCCCGAAGCCGTCTTCGCTGCCCTGGGCAATGAAGCCACGGCCATTGCTTGCATATTTGTTGTAAAGTTTTTCTTTGTTCTCATTGCCAACAGGCGTGCAGTCGATGATCACGTTGGCGCGTTCGATCGCCTCTTCGGCCTCGAGGCTGGGATGCATGCCCATCTCGACGAATTTTTGCCAGCGATCTTTGTCGACGGCAAGCTTGGCGCCTTGATTGCACGAGACCGTGACCTTGGACCGGTCGGTCACCAGCGGCGTGCGCTTGTGAAAGGTGACTTCATCGATGCCAAATTGCTCTTTGAAAGTAGAGAGAATGCCGATAAGCGGTTCGCCGATGGTTCCGGTGCCGACGATGTGAACAATTTTCTGTTGTGCCATGGTCCTCCGCCCCCGTCATTTTGATAGGGGAATACTAGCCCAAGAGCAGTGGCCGATCAATAGATTTTGTGCTCTTCGAATGCGCATCGACAACCTCGGATGAGCGAGAAAGAGCTTAATCCGCCGGCGCTTATGTGTTAGAACCTTTTCGGAGGAAACGATATGGCAGCAGCAAATTTACCGGCGGCGTTTTTTGGCGACAATTTCGGCGTAAAAAACAGCGATCTGGAAAAAGTTCTCGACACCGCTTTGGCGAAAAAAGCGGACTATGCCGATCTTTATTTCGAGTATCGGCAAAACGAGGGCGTCAGTCTGGAAGAGGGGATGGTCAAAAACTGCTCGCAGTCGATCGCCAATGGCGTCGGCGTGCGCGTGCTCGCCGATGCGAAAACCGGCTACGCCTATACCGACGATATTACCATAAAAAATTTGGAGCTGGCGGCGCGCACGGCACATTACATCGCGCAAAACCGCCCTTCTCCAATGCCCGTGCCGGTCGGCCAGCAACGCGGAGAAGCGCATAATCTCTATCCCGTTAAGACTCCGGTCAATGACGTTGACCTGGAGAAAAAAGTCAAGCTGCTCTACGAAATCGATAAATTTGCCCACGGCCTCGATCCACGGGTGAAAAATGTCTTTGTGTCCCTCGGCAGCGAATACAAGGTTATCTTGGTGGCGTCATCCCAAGGGCTGGTCGTCGGCGATATCCAACCGCTGACCCGGCTCAATGTCACCTGCATCGCCGAAGAGAACGGCAACCGGCAGATCGGCAGTTTTGGCGGCGGCGGGCGAGTGGAGTTCGGGTTTTTTGTCGACCACCAGGATTGGCAGCGCTACGCCAGCGAAGCGGTGCGCCAGGCAATTTTGAATTTGACCGCTACCGACGCGCCGGCCGGTACTATGGATGTCGTTCTCGGTTCGGGCTGGCCTGGGATCCTCCTGCACGAAGCGATCGGCCATGGCCTCGAAGGTGATTTCAACCGCAAAAAGACGTCCGCCTTTACCGATCGCATCGGCCAGCGAGTCGGATCGGAATTGTGCACGGTCGTCGACGACGGCACCATCCCGTCGCGCCGGGGCTCGATCAACATCGACGACGAGGGCACGGCGACGCATCGCACGGTGCTGATCGAAAACGGTATTCTCAAAGGTTATTTGCAAGACAAGCTTAACGCCGGTCTGATGAAGATGGCGCTGACGGGCAACGGCCGGCGCGAGAGTTATGCGCATATTCCGATGCCGCGCATGACCAATACGTTTATGCTCGCCGGCGAATCGACGCCCGAAGACATCATCCGCTCGGTCAAAAAGGGACTTTACGCGGTTTCCTTCGGCGGCGGTCAAGTCGATATCACGAGCGGCAAGTTTGTTTTTTCCGCGAGTGAAGCCTACCTAATCGAAGACGGCAAAGTGACCGAGCCCGTGAAGGGCGCGACACTGATCGGCAACGGTCCCGATGTTTTGACTCGCGTATCGATGGTCGGCTCGGATCTTAAACTCGACGAAGGCGTCGGCACCTGCGGCAAAGACGGCCAATCAGTACCCGTCGGCGTTGGCTTGCCGACGATCAAGATCGACGGGCTGACGGTGGGTGGAACAAGAGCGTAGT
>JBEVIO010000045.1:0-3489 GCA_040510635.1 Binatia bacterium
CCCAGCACGGAGGATTCGATGCGGCTGTTGATGTGCCCGCCGGATCATTACAGCATAGAATACGAGATCAATCCTTGGATGAGCAAAGACCGGCAGACCGATCGGCAGCACGCGCATCGGCAGTGGTCGGACCTGCGTCAAATCCTGGAGACGTGCCTGAGTTCGAAGATCGATCTTGTCGAGCCGATCGCCGGGTTGCCGGACATGGTTTTTAGCGCCAACGCCGGCGTCGTGTCGGGGAAGAAGTTTATCACGAGCAACTTTCGCCACGACGTACGGCGCGGCGAAGCGCCATACTTCGTCGAATGGTTTCTTCGGCAAGGATTCGAAATCGTTCGGCTACCAGACGAATATTTCTTCGAGGGTGAGGGGGACCTGCTGAGCCGCTGCGATGGTTGCTTTGCCGGTTACCACATTCGCTCAGATATCCTCGCTCATCAGCGCGTCGCCGAAATCATCGAAAGCGAAGTGCTGTCTCTGGAGCTGACCGACGACTGGTTTTATCACCTCGACACTTGTTTTTGTCCGCTCGGCGCGGGCCGTGCCCTCTATTATCCGCCGGCGTTCGATCGGTACGCGCGGGATGTCTTGCAGAGCCACATCGCGGAGTTAATTCCTGTCGCCGCCGCAGAGGCGCAGCGCTTTGCCTGCAACGCGATCGTCGCCGGGAACGCGATCGTGATGAACGACGGCTGTCCTGAAGCAAGAGAAAAACTACAGGGCTTGGGCTTCACTGTGTATGAGACTCCTCTCGATGAGTTCATCAAAGCAGGCGGCAGCGCGAAGTGTATGGTGCTCACTATCGATTGACGATTGTTTTCCAGGTTGCCGTGCATCATCTGATCTGCGATTTCCAGGCCGATGAGCTCAGCATCTTTCCGGTAACTCCTCTGGCTTCATCCGAAGCTAAATAGACGAAGACCTCGGTCACCGATTCCGGTTTGCTGCCGTGATAGCCGGTGAGCTTGGTGGCGACGTAACCGGGCTCGACGGAATTGACCAGAATATGGCTCGATCGAACTTCTGCCGCGAGGGTTTGGGTAAAGCCTTCCAATCCCCATTTTGACGTCGCGTAGGCGATGAAATTCGCGTAGGCGCCGCGCCCGATCATGGATGAGACGTTGATGATCGAGCCGCTTTTCTGTTTTACCATGATTGGCAACACGGCCTGGGTTATCAGAAACGGTCCGCGCAGATTGACGGCGATGGTGTAATCCCATTTTTTCACATCGAGCTCGTTCATAGGCGCCGGGCGTGTCATCACGCCGGCGTTGTTGACGAGCACGTCAATGCGCCCGAATTTTTTCGCCGCGCTGGCGATAAACTCTCGGGCGGAATCTTCCATGGAAACGTCGCAAGTCCAGCCCTCGGCTTCTGTTTTCAGCGCGCGGATCTCGTCGACCGTTTGATCCAGCTCCGTGCTCGTGCGCGCGCACAGAGCGAGCTTGGCGCCTTCGCGTGCGTAATGCAGAGCGATCGCCTTGCCGATGCCGCGGCCGCCGCCGGTGATGACCGCGACTTTATCTTTGAGTTTCATGGCGAGATCCTCGAATGTTTTTGAATCAATTTCTACATGGATCTTTTCATGAAGCCAACCACGCTGGCTTGAGGTGCGCGGCTTGAGGCGATAGAAGAAGCGCACGGAGGAGGTTCCATGGACGTCCTGAATATTACCGGCTATCTCCGGCGGATTCCCCATGTTGTGGCCGAGCACAAAGGATTTTTTGCGCAAGAAAATCTGCAAGTCCGCTTTCACGAGACGACCTACGCACCGGACCACAACAAGGGCATGGCCGAGGGGCGCTGGGATTTTACCTTGAGCAGCGCCGACACCATGATCGCGCGCACGACCACCGACGGCGTCGATTACCTGCTTTTCATGCAGGCCGAAGAGGGGCTGAGCGCCTATCTGATCGGCCGGCCGGGCGTGGATTCCATTGATAAACTGCGCGGCAAATTGTTGGCCGGCGATCCCGGTGATTCCAATCTCGATCTCATCCGCAAGAAAATTCTCCGCACCCACGGCATGGACGACACCGATTACGACATCGAAATCATCGGCAGCTCGCCGGTGCGGCTCGAAGCTTTTTTACAAGGCCGGGTGGCCGCGGCCATGCTGACGCCGCCGGCATCCGATAAGGCGTTGGCGGCCGGCGGCGTGCTGCTGGCGAATTCGGAAGACTACGTGCCGGGCTGGCCGTTGACCTGCGGCTGGGGGCTGCGCCGCTGGTTATTGGCGCATCGCGCGCTCACCGTGCGCTTCATCCGCGCCTGGGTTGCCGCCGCCGACTGGTTGCTCCGTGCCGAAAACCGCGACGAGACGATCGCTCTGATGATGGCAAAAGAGAAACTGAGTCGCGCCGCCGCCGAAAATGCCTACGGCAAAGTCGTGCCGAAAGCGCGGATCAATCCGGCGGCGCTGCAAGGCGTGATCGAGCTGCGCAAAGAAATGGGCGTGTACCAACCGCCCTTTGCGCCGCCGGAAAAATTCTACGACGCGAGTTATTGGACCGAGGCGATTGGCTTGCCGGAGAAATGAGCTTCAGGTCACGCAATCAGTGAGTTCAAGGTTGTGCTGACGAGGCTCAATACGATGGCGCCGAAAAAAGCCGACCAAAAGCTGGCGATGTAAAATCCCGGCACGAGCATGGCGGCGAGCTGAAGCATCAGCGCATTAATCACCAACCAAAAAAGCCCCAGAGTGAGGAGCGTGAGCGGCAGGGTAAGGATCTTGAGAATGAATCCGATGGTCGCGTTGACGAGGCCGATGACGATCGGAGCGAGAAGTGCGGTGCCGAAACCGCGCACCTCGATGCCGGGAAAAATATAGGCGACGATCAGCAGACTCGCGGCGCTGATAAACCAGTGGAGGAGTAGGTTCACCATAATGAATTTCAAGCTATCAAAGCAGGCCGGGTGAGACAATGGCGGTCGCCGCTAAAAGCTTGCTATGGTTTGAGTGGAATGCAAAGATGGGCTCGCGAAATAATTCATATTTAAAATAATTCATATTTAAGGAGGAATGAACTCCATGTCCAAGCAAGAACTCGAATCGATCGCGCAAGCGCTGGTGGCCAAAGGCAAGGGGATATTGGCGGCCGACGAGAGCATGGGAACGATCAAGCGGCGCTTCGACAGCATTCAAATAGATTCGAACGAAAACAACCGCCGCGCCTACCGCGAAATGCTATTTACTACTAAAGGTATCGAGGAAGCGATCAGCGGCGTGATTCTGTTCGACGAGACTTTGCGCACCAAGGCGAGCGATGACACGCCGTTTCCCGAGTTACTGTCCAAGAAGGGAATCATGCCCGGCATCAAAGTCGACAAGGGGCCCGTCGATATTCCTTTTTTTCCGGGAGAGACTGTCACCGAAGGATTGGATGGTTTGCGCGCGCGCGTCAAAGAGTACAAAGAGCTGGGCGCCAAGTTTGCCAAGTGGCGCGCCGTGATCACGATCGGCGACGGCATTCCCACTTATACGTGTCT
>JBEVIO010000046.1:0-3667 GCA_040510635.1 Binatia bacterium
ATCGTTCAAGTGATTCAAAAGGTTCAAACGGAAAACGGGGATGAAGTCACTTTCCTTTGAATTGCGCGGTGCGCTTTTCCAGATAGGCTTTTACGCCTTCTTGACCATCTTCGCTGCCAAACGTCTGAGCGAGCAGCTCGCGCTCGAAGGCCAAGCCATCGGGTAATGACAATTCGAGACCGGTTTGGATCGCGCGCTTTACTTTGCCGACGGCGAGACTGCTCTTGTTCGGCACCGTGAACTGGCGCGCGTAGTCCATCACTTCTTGCATGAAACTCTCTTTTTCGTAGATGTAATGAACCAAGCCCATCTCGAGCGCTTCTTCGAATGCGATCGTTTTTCCGGTAGCACAGAGTTCCAGCGCGCGGGCTTTGCCGACCAGGCGCGGTAAGCGCTGCGTGCCGCCCATGCCGGGCATGACGCCGAGGTTGATTTCGGCAAGTCCGACGCGGCCGCCTTCTTTTTTGGCGATGCGGATGTCGCAGGCCATGGCGATCTCCAGACCGCCGCCGACGGCGTGGCCATTGATCGCGGCGATGACGATCTTCGGCGTGTTCTCCAGGCGCATCAAAACTTCATGGCCGTGCAGTGCGAAATTGTTTTTGAATCCGAGCGACTGCTTGGAAAGCATGTTGATGTCGGCGCCGGCGGAAAAAAATTTTTCCACCTTGCCGGTGATAACGATCGCGTGGACGTTGTCGTCGAAGCGGGTATCCAAAATCGCCGCATCCAATTCTTTCAATAACTCGGTGGTGTAGCTATTCACCGGCGGCCGATTAATTTCCAGCACGGCAATGCCGTTATCGACGCGATATTCGATCATTTTTCCGTCTGCCATGATCGTTCCTCCTGATTAAGAATCAATCATTTCAATTAACCGGCATCCCATCGCAAGTCAAGGCCGGCGGGCTCAATTTTAGTCTTCCTGCTGCTCGAAATTCACTGAATTAGCAGTCCGTTAACACTCAAAGCATAAAACATCGCTGTAAATTTAGGCGCGCAGTTGGAAAGACCGCAGAACTGTGGCATGAAGTAGCAAATTTCACCCGTGCTAGGAGGCAACATGAACGTCAGACCGAAGCGGCAACCGATTAAATGGCCCGACGGCGCACGCATCGCGATCACGCCTTGTGTCGCCTTCGAGACCTGGCCGGAAGATCTCGGTGGGCCAAACACGCTGCAGCAAGAAAATAGGCGCAGCTTTCCGAGAAATGCCGTCACGAAAAGAAACCTGGCGATTATCACCGATCGTGAGTTCGGCGAGCGCGTCGGTATTTACCGGATGCTGGAAATATTCGAGAGCGAGAAAATCCAAACGAGCTTTTTTCCCACCGGCATCACAGTACAAAACTATCCGGAGATTTTCCAAGAAATCGCCGAGCAGGGACATGAAGTCGGCACGGAAACCTGGATCCACGATTATAGCTACATGAAGAAGCGCGACAAGGAGAAAAAAGATCTGCGGAAAACCGTCGATGCCGTCAAGAAAGTCGTGGGCAAGCCCCCGGTCGGTTATCTTTCAACGGGAGTAGCGCCGAGCGCGTCGACGCCGGAAATTATCTTGGAGCTGGGCTACACCTACTGGATGGACCCGCAGCACCAGGAAACGCCTTACACGCTCAAGATCAAGAAACAGGAATTGACGGTGCTATCCTATTTTCAGGATCTGAACGATTACTCGAGTTATCAGCGCGCCGGCAGAACGCCGCGTGATTTGTTGCAGATGTGGAAAGATTGCTTCGATTGTCTGTACGAAGAGGGCGCAACCGATCCTAAGTTCATGATGTGGGGCAATCATCCTTTCGTCGGCGGGCGGCCGTTTCGCGCGCTGTTGCTGCGGGAATTTATCCGCTACGCGAAAAGTCACGGCAAGGTCTGGTTCGCGCCCGCGGGAGAAATTGCCAAGTGGTATCGCGACAATTATCGCGACGCGCAAGTCGAGGAATGGCCGAACTTCGCGCACGCAGGACGGCAAGGAAAAATCACGGATCTTGCCAAGCTGTAAATCGGACATGGACGACTAGCGGATGAAGGACGATCGGCTTGGCCAAGCATAAATCGCACGAAGACGAGATTAAAGCTGGGCTTGCGGCGCTGCGAAATTTTGGTGTAGCCGTCGACGCGCCCGCGGCGGATCTCGTGCCGCAACTGAAAACGCAATTTGGCAAAGGCCGCGAAACCGATCTGGCTGCGATCTTCTCCCTCGGCAAAATCTTTGATCCGACCGCGGTCGAAGCGCTCGGCGAGATCGATCGGCAAACCACCGACAAGGATCTCAAGAAGGAGATCAAACGATCCCGTTTCAAGTTAGCGCAGAAGGGCTTGGTTGCGCCGCAAGAAAAAGCGGTGGATACGAAACCAGCGGCGATTTTCGAACGGGTCTCCGATGTGGAAGCCTCTATGTCAGCGGTGGACGGTGGTGGCGGACGTTTGATTTGGATCACCAAGCCACAACCGAACCACGGCTTGCAAGTCATTCAAGCGATGCTGCACGACCGCGAAGGACTACTGCGCTTCGGCGGGATGCAGGTGCGGCGCAAAGAATTGCGCAAGATGGCCGACGAGATCAAGCAACAACACGGCATCAGCATGATCTCGATCCCATGGGAATTCGCCGACCAAATAGTTTATGAGGGCTACGAGCGCGCCAAGGCGCGCGGCCAAAGCGGTTTGGAAAATTTTCACGAGGTTCGCTCGATCATCGCAACGGGTAAACCTAAGGAACAAGCCCATCCGATTTACCGGAGATTGGACGTCGACCAAGCGCGGGAAGGCGCCTGGCGCGAGCTGTCGCGGCGGCTTTTGGACGAGCCGGAGCTGCGCTACTGGATTTTGACGGACGATTGGCTGCAGGCGATTCTGCCACAACTGGAAGAGGCCCAGACCAGCCGCTTGGTGTTGAATCCGCTCCAAAAGGAAGAGCGCTTCAGCGCCATCGTGCGCGAAGCCGTGAAGACGCTTTGCTCCGGTGAAAACGGCCAGGCCTTCAAACGGCGCATGGAAGATATGGCGCTGTATTTCTTAGAGACCAACCGAGCCGATGCGGCGAAACTCGCTCTTGCCGTGGCTTTGCAGGTCGGCGAAACTGATCCGGGGCTGCTCGACATATCCTTTCTCACCGGTCTCGTGCAAAAGAGTTTTGCCTTCTTCATGTCGCAGGAAAAGGCGAAGCGGGAAGAAGAACAATCCTCGCTGATCATCAAGCCGTAGCCGCAGCTGGGTTTTATTGCGCTAACTCTAATCGCCGTAAACTTGCAAAGTCGACGGTCACTCTTTACAGTCAGAAGCTACGCCTTTCGCAATTTCCGATGCCGCCGCCAAAGCCATTTTCGATCGTATTCAGGAGATCTATGGACACGTCGACAGTCGTCATGATGACGGCGGCGCTGATCACGCTCGCCGTCGTGTATTTCAAATCACCGGAAGCTGCCGGGAAGGGGCTCAATGCGACGGGATCGTTGATTCTCGAAATCACTCCACGGATGGTCGCCGCGTTTCTGCTCGCGGGATTGGTCCAGGCGATCGTGCCCCAAGAAGTGATTGTCCGATGGATGGGGCATGGCACGGGATTCAAAGGCATTTTAATCGGTATGACTTTGGGTGGCATCACGCCCGGCGGTCCGATGACGCATTTCCCGGTGATAGCGACGTTTTATAAAATGGGGTG
>JBEVIO010000047.1:0-9520 GCA_040510635.1 Binatia bacterium
GCAAAGCTCGGCAGGATTGCTGCAAACGCTGCCATGCAGGCAAAAAAAACGGTGAGAACCAGCCTTCTTTTCATTATGACTTACCCTGCCTCATTTAGACGTTCGGCGCAGGCAAAAGTTGGTTCACCCCCAAAGAGTTAGCTACTTCCTGCTGTTTCGGATCAACTCCAGCACATTAGCGGTGGTTCGGACTCGCGCCATGCGTGGGAATACGGTGTCCATAAACGCGGCCATCGAGTCTTCATGGGAGTTGCTGCAGGCGTCGCGGACGACGATAATGTTGTAGTCCAAATCCCGCGCCGAATAGACGGTCGATGCCACGCCGACGTCGACCGCACCGCCCGAAACAATCAAGGTATCGATGCCACGGGAGCGCAGCGCCAGGTCGAAATAGGTTTGATGAAAGGTGCTCCAGCGGTATTTAGGGATGACGTAGTCCTCCGGGCGGGGCGCGATTTCTTCGATGACTTTTTGCTCCCAGGAGCCTTCGGTGGCGCCGTGCACGGTCGGGTTGCAGTCATCGTTGGGCCAAGGACGAAGCCGCATATCGGTTTCGGTTATAATCATGCTCCTGCTTTCACCATCGACTCGGTGATTGGCCATAGCATAAAAGATGAGAATGCCGTGATCGCGCGCCGCGTTCATCAAGCGCACGGCGTTATCGACCACCGGCTTCATTCTCTTTTTCGTTTCCTCAGACGCACCGTGGTAATAGACGTTGAGCATATCGAAAAAGAGCAGGGCGGTTTTCTTGTTGTCAAGATGGTTGATGTTCATGGATTCATTCCTCCTACGGGCAGACTGTTTTCTTAACGCGGTTACAGATCAATTTCGCAGGTACGCGATTTCCCACCAGTTGCGGTTGAGATCACTTAGCAAAAAGGCTTGCCCGTCGACGATATCCTCGATCTCGTCGATCGCCGTGATGGCGAACTCGTCGCGGCGATTTTGTAATTCGTCATGCGCGCTTGTCAGTGCGCTTGATGAATCGACGGCAACGGTGTAGCGCTGCAGCGGCGTTAAGTATTTGCGGTTTTTTTCCGGAATCTCGAGACTCGCAATATACCACGGGGTCGAAGGGTGCTTGATGTCATGGGGCTTGACAGTTGGAACGTGAGTAATAACGTCGAGCCCCAAGCCCTCTTTGTAAAACTTGACCGATGCGTCCAAGTCGACGCACTCCAGGGTGCCGTGCGTCATCGCCTGCGGAATGTAGCCACAGCCGGGAAGTCTTTCTTCAGTGAGCTTGGTTTTCCACGGATAGGCGATAGGTGCGGGCAAACCGGCTTTGTAGCGATTCTCGTAAGATTCAATTTCCCAATAGTTGCCGCCGGGTTCGACGAGAAACATCGAATACGAACCGGCGCGCTCTTTGCGTTTCACAACTTTTTTAAGACCGAGGGTTTCCTTGTTTGCCAGAAGATATTGGTAAGCACGATCGACTTCTGCGTTGTTCGACACGCGCACGCCGTAATGATTGCGCTCGGGTTTGTCTTTCACGTCAGCGCCGCCTTCGTGGAGGATTAATTTCCAGCCGGTATTCGGGTGCTTCAGCATCGCTTCATGATCGCGCCGGTCAACAACCTCCAAAGCCAGAACCTGCGTTAACACCGGGATACTCTCGTCGAGATAGCGGCATTCGCCGTGACCGTGGACAAGACCTGTGGGATGAAGGACTGATTTTGTGCCGGCTGCCATTCTAGTGCTCCTCGTGATGGGCTTTGAAAGGGCTCATTCGGCAACGATACGGTTTGTGAGCAGACCGATACTCTCAACTTCGGCCTCGACAACGTCTCCGGGTTTGAGCCACCACGGTGTTTGATCGGGTTTTCGTCCGGCGGCGACGCCGCGCGGGGTGCCGGTTGTTAGGACGTCGCCCGGATTGAGGCCCATCTGCGACCAGTAGGCGATCATGTCGCGAATCTTGAAAATCATGTAGCTCAAATTTGAATCCTGACGGATTTCGCCGTTGACGGAAAGTCGCAGTTTCAAATTTTGCGGATCAGGAATTTCGTCAGTCGTTACCAGATAGGGACCCATCGGCGCAAAGCCCGGAAAGCTTTTGCCCATGAGATGAATACCATTTTTGTTTTCTCCGCGGATGACGTCGCGAGCGCTGATATCATTGAACGCAGAGTAGCCGGCTACGTAGTTCAAAGCTTCTTCCGCGGTCGCGTCGACGCAAGGTTTGCCGATCACGATAGCGAGCTCAACTTCGTAATCTAAATTTTTTACCTCCGGCGGATGCGGGATATCGTCGTCGGGGCCTATCACCGTTCCCGGTAGCTTGAGAAATGCCACCGGTGCGGCGGGGCCCTTCTTCGACGCCATCTCGGCGACATGATCGGAAAAATTTTTCCCGGCAGATATCAGCGCGCCGGGGCGCGGCACAGGAGATTTGAGACGGACCTGCGCGGGGTCGAGGACTATACGGGTGTCTGCTTTCGCCTTTTCCGCATGAGCCAGAGCTTTGCGCGCTGCGTCGAAAGCTTTTTCACCACGTTTCAAGAATTCTACCATATCGCGGCCAAGGGCAATCTCAGCCAACCGTTCACCGACGCAGTTCGATTCGATTTGTCTTAGATAAGCCCCATACGCCCGATGCAAATCGACAATACGGTCAAAGTTATCGACGACGCCGATGCGTTCCTGATCGTGATGAAGGAATGTGACGAGCTTCATAGACGCACGCCTTTCGCTGCGACGACTTGGTGCGATAGTTCGCCGATCGCCGTTGAAGAGCAGCGGATCGTCGAGCCGATTTTGAGCGGCACCGGATTTTGCAGCCGGTCGCTTGCCATCGCCATGCTGGCACCGATAGCGAGCCAGTCGCCGGCCTTGATGCCGAGGATCGACCAGCGGGTAATGATTTGTTCGACGGTGAAAACACAATCGCGCAGGGCGAATTTTTGTTTGACGGCGCCGTCGAGGGATAGCTCGACTTCCACATTTTCAAGTTCTTCGCGCGAGGATTGCAATAACACACCAGGCCCGATGCAAGTACTCGACGGAAAGTTCTTGCCGAGAAGATTGTTGGTTGTCAGCCCCTCCCGTTTGTTGATGTCGCGGGCGGTGATGTCGACCATCAAAGTGACTCCAGCGACATGATTCCAGGCTTTATCCGGTGGAATTCTCCGTCCAGTTTTGCCGATGACAATCGCCAGGCACGCGTCTGCATCGACTTCGTCGGAGAATTTCGGCCAAACGATCGGCGCCCCCGAGGTCACAAAGGTCTGGGGCAACTTATAGTAGCCCGTAGGGATTTCCGCTTTCGGCATCGCTTCCGTGCGAGCTTTGTCGGAAAAACCGATGACGAAAGATTTTTCCGGATTCAGGAGGGGCGGCAGGAGTCGAACTTCGTTGGCGCCATAAGAAATCTTCTCGCCGCCGGGACCGCGAAGATCGCCATCGCGGCGCGCGAATGCCAGAACCTCAGCTAACGCTTTTCGCGCAGGCTCGCCTCGTTCGAGAAACGCCGCGATGGTTTCGGGGAAATAAAAATCGGCGAGCTCGTACGCACTGGCAGGATTATTTGGTGCTTGTTGGAGATAAGCCGCATAGGCGAGGTTTACGTCGATGAGCGTGGCGTCGATCTCGGTAAAGATTCTAGTTTGATCGGGGCGAGAGCCTTCTAAAAGACCGAGATACAACTTCATTCGCTTAAATCCTGAGAAACAACTCGACAAAACCGCCTTTCGTCTATCACGGTAGACGAAAAAATCCTAGATGAAAGCTTACTTTTGGCGAGAACGATTTTTGAGGATTTCCTTGGCGGCGTAGTAGCCGGGGAGGCCGGTAACGCCGCCCCCGGGATGCGTGCCGGAACCGCAGAGGTAAAGATTTTCGATCGGCGTGTGGTAGCGCGACCAACCTGGGACCGGCCGCATGAAGAAGATTTGGTCGAGAGCCATTTCGCCATGGTAGAAGTGACCCTCTGTGAGACTATATTCCGTTTCGAGGTCGAATGGCGCGAGAATCTGGCGGTGCAAGATCGAATTTTTAAATCCCGGGGCGTATTCCTCGATGAGGTTTACTACCCTATCGCCCAAGGTGTCGCGCTGCTGGCTCCAATCGCTGCCGCGCAGATCGTAGGGTGCCGACTGCATCCATACCGACATGACGTGTTTGCCTGTGGGGGCGAGCGATGGGTCGGCAATCGACGGAATGGTAATTTCCAAAAACGGCTGCGCCGAAAGTCGACCATACTTCGCGTCGTCGCAGGCGCGCTCCAAATAATCCAATGTCGGACCGATATGAATGACGCCGCCGAGCGCGACGGTGTCATTACCATTCGAACTCTTGAATTTTGGCAGAGCATCCAACGCCAGATTAACCTTTGCGACGGTGCCGCGGGCGCGGATGTTTTGTATCTGGAGTAAAAAATGCGGACCAAGATAGGTCGGCTCCACCAGCTTTAAGAAAGTCCGCTTCACGTCCGCGCTGGAAATCACCTGCGTTGCATCGATCTCCTCGCCGTTCTGTAACACGATTCCACTGGCGGCACCGCTATTGGTGACGATCTTGAGCACTTCCGCGCCGGTGCGGATCTCGACGCCAAACCGCTGGGCGGCCTTGGCGAGGGCCTGCGATAGTTGGCCGATGCCGCCGCGGACGAAGCCTGACGTTCGCAGAGCGCCGTTCGATGCGCCTATTTGATGATGCAGCAGGTTGAACGCTGTTCCTTGCTGGCGCGGGCCAACAAAAGAACCGAGGATGCCGCTCGCCGCCAACGTGGCTTTGAGCAAGTCGTTTTCAAACCACTCGTTCAGCCAATCGGCGGCGCTCATCGGCAAGACGCGCAGGAACTCATACATCTCTTTTTCACCGAGACGATGAAACTTCCAGCCGATTTTCAGAAGCTCGGCCGGATTGAAACTTCTCGGATTGGCTTTATCGGGCAGCGCTATGCCGTAGAGAGTTTGTAAAAAAGCTGAGAGATTCTTCGCAAGCGCACAAAATGCTGGGTATTTGTCTGCGTCAAACTTGGAATGGCGTCCGATCTCCGCGGCGGCTTTGTTAAAGTCCCGTGGGATCAGCAAAGAGTTTCCATCGAGGCTTGGCGCAAACAAAAGGGGATCGAGCCCGAGCAGCTCGAAACCGTGGTTCTTTAGATCCAAGTCGGCGACGATCCCACTAGAAAAAGACCCCGCCAGATGAGCGCAGGTGGAGAATTTAAATCCCGGAGATATTTCTTCCGTCACCGCGATGCCGCCGACGATCGGGCGACGCTCTAAAACCAGAGTTTTCTTTCCCGCTTTGGCGAGATAAGTCGCGGTCACAAGCCCGTTGTGGCCCGCGCCGATGATAATCGCGTCGTAAGTGGCCACGGCGGGTTAGATCAACCTCAGTTTCATGTCTTTGAGAATCTCCAGTGCCGCGAGGCGCCCCGACGCTGCCATGACACCGCCACCCGGATGGGTGCAGGCGCCGCACATATATAGATTCTTGATCGGCGTGCGGTATTTCGCCCAGCCAGGAACGGGACGGAGAAAAAAGAGCTGGTCCAATGTCAATTCACCTTGAAAAATATTTCCTTCCGTGAGACCGAACTCCTGCTCGAGATCCCACGGGGTGACGACTTGGCGATGAAGGATGATGTTTTTTAAATTGGGCGCGTATTCGCTCAGCGTCTCGATCACGGCATCGCCGAGCGCCTCGCGTTTCTCCGGCCAAGTACCATTTTTTAGATGATAAGGCGCGTACTGCACGAAAATCGACATGACGTGCTTGCCCGGTGGCGCCATGGACGGATCGAGCATCGATGGCAAGATGATATCCATGTAGGGCCGGCGTGAATAATCGCCGTATTTCGCGTCGTCGTAAGCGCGCTCGATGTAATCAAGACTGGGACTGATCGAGACCGCTCCTGCTAAGTGGGGACCGTCGCCCGGCATGCTGGTGAAATTCGGTAACGCATCGAGCGCCAGATTTACTTTTGCCGACGAGCCGCGGATTTTGAAATTGCTCACTTGCTTAGTGAATTCCGTGTCGAGATGCCGCCCGTCGACCATCTTCAAAAACGTCCGCTTGGGATCGACACCAGAGACGACGACTTTGCTCTGAATCTCTTCGCCCGAGGCGAGCACGACGCCGCACGCGCGGCCGCTTTTGATCAACACCTGGTCGACCGGCGCTTGAGTTCGGATCTCCGCGGCATGATGGCGTGCCGCCTCGGCAATGACTCGACTAATCGAGCCCATGCCGCCTCGGGCAAAACCCCAGGACCGAAAAGCGCCATCGAGCTCGCCCATATAATGATGTAGCAGCACGTAAGCGGTTCCCGGCGAGCGCGGTCCCATGAATGTGCCGATGATACCGCTCGCGGACATGGTCGCTTTAAGCACGTTGGTCTCGAACCATTCGTCGAGAAAATCCGCCGAGCTCATGGTCATGAGTTTGGTCAGATCATAGAGAAGCTTCTCGCCTAATCCGCGAAAATGATTGCCGACTCGGGCCAGCCCGAAAAGGTCCTTCGGGTTCCACGTAGTCGGCTCCGGTGGGATCATGCCGAGCAGGGGCTTGACCGCCATCGCCATCTGCACCATCAATTGGCCGTACTCCTCGTAGGCTTCCGCGTCGGGAACCGAGTGGCGCGCGATTTCGCGGCGTGTGCGGGCGTGATCGCCGCAACGAAAGAGATAATTACCGTCCGGCATCGGTGTGAACGTGCTGTCGAGCGGGATGATTTCGAGGTCGTATTTCGGCAATTCAAGATCACGGATTACTTCGGGACGGAGCAGGCTCACGACATAGGAGCAGACCGAATACTTAAAACCAGGATAGATCTCTTCGGTGACCGCCGCTCCGCCGAGTACATGACGGCGCTCCAGAACGAGGACTTTTTTCCCGGCTTTCGCAAGATAGGCTGCGCTGGTGAGGCCGTTGTGGCCCGCGCCGATAATGATGGCGTCATAGTTGGGCATAGTGGCGATTTGCTTAAGCGAGCATATTTGGTAATTTCGTCTGCGAAGTCAACGAGACCTGCGGGATTATCGATTCAATCCGCGCCCAAATCCAACATCGACACGACAAATGCCCATCGGAACTCCATTCCATCCTCGCACGTCCGCTCTCTGCGCTAGTCAAAACTGGCGCACCTGGTCGGGTTATTTCGTCGCTAGCTCCTACGACGTGATGCACGACTACGAATATCACGCGATCCGCAACACGGCGGCGCTCATCGACATCTCGCCACTTTACAAATACGAAATTCGCGGCAAAGACGCGCTGCGACTCGTTGATCGGGTAATCACGCGGGACGCCGCGAAATGCGCCATCGGTCAGGCGCTCTACGGTTGTCTATGCGAGGACGATGGCGCGGTGATTCAAGACGGAACGGTGTTCAGGTTGGCGGAAGATTATTTTCGTTTTCATCTGGCCGATGCGAGTTTGCGTTGGCTCAGGCTCAATGCCGTCGGCATGGATCTCTCGCTTGAGGAGGTTTCCGAAAAGATTGCCGCTTTGGCGCTCCAGGGGCCGAACGCGCTTAAAATACTAGAGCAAATTGTCGATCGGAACTTGAGCGCTCTGCGTTTTTTTCGCTTGATCGCCGCCAAGATCGGCGCCGTTCCGGTTATCGTTTCGCGCACCGGCTACACGGGCGACTTGGGTTATGAAATCTGGTTCGACGCGGCGCACGCCCTATCGGTCTGGGATATTTTTATGGAGAAGGGCAAGGCGTTCGGCATCAAACCCGCGGGTATGTTGGCTCTCGACGTGGCGCGGCTTGAGGCAGGATTTATTCTTCTGGAGGTCGATTACACCGGCGCGGAAAAAGCTATGATACCATCGCAGCGCTACTCGCCGTTTGAAATCGGCCTGGGTTGGACCGTAGACATGAAAAAGGAACATTTTGTCGGGCGACCAGCTTTGAAGAAATTTACTAAACAGTGTTCCCGTCAAATCGTCGGTTTGGAGATCAGTCTTGCCGATTATGAATATTTATTTCGCCAGGTCGGGTTACCGCCGCAGATCCCGCTCACGGCGTGGCGTGGCGGAGTGCCGATTTATAAAGAAGATCGACACATCGGACATGCGACGACTGGCGCATGGTCGCCGACGCTGAAGAAATACCTTGCGCTCGCGACGGTGGAAAAGGCCTTCGCTGAACTTGGCACCGAGCTCGACATGGAAGTGACGGTCGAATACGCGCGCAAGACCGTCCTCGCAACCGTAGTGAAAACGCCCTTCTTCGATCCAGCGCGTAAGCGCGGCGTCCCAAGCGCCAGCTAGTTTTAACCCGCGGGTTCAATCTAACGAATCTCATTTCATCGGGCGTATCAGCACGCCGCGGGCTTCGAGATAGCGCTTACACTCGGCAATCGTGTGCTCGCGAAAGTGAAAAATCGACGCGGCTAACGCGGCGCTCGCCTTGCCTTGGGTCAATCCTTCGTAGATGTGTTCGAGATCGCCGACACCGCCCGAGGCGATAACCGGGATACTCACCCGCTCGGAAATCATCCGAGTTAACGCCAAATCGTAGCCTGCCTTGGTGCCGTCGCGATCCATACTGGTGAGAAGAATTTCTCCCGCGCCGGAGTGTTCCATCCGTTCGGCCCAATCGCCCGCATCGATACCCGTGGGGTTTCTCCCCCCGTGAGTAAAGACTTCCCAGCGGTTGCCGGCCTGTTTGGCGTCGATCGCCACGACGATACATTGACTGCCGAACATTTCCGCGGCTTGTTGGACAAAATCGGGTCGGTTCACTGCGCCGGTGTTGATGGAAACTTTATCCGCTCCCGCCTTTAGCAGCGCGCGAATATCTTCTGTCTTGTTGATACCGCCGCCGACCGTGAGCGGCATAAAGACTTGCTCGGCCGTGCGCGCGACGACGTCGAGGATGATCGAGCGATTCTCATGCGACGCGGTGATGTCAAGGAAACACAACTCATCCGCGCCTTCCCGGTCATAGGCTTGGGCGATTTCAACGGGGTCGCCGGCGTCGCGCAGGTCAAGAAATTTTATTCCCTTGACGACGCGGCCGGCGTCTACATCCAGGCAGGGAATGATGCGCTTTGCTAACATCGATTCAGCAAATCTACCGAAGCTTTATTGTCTTCACAAGTTAGCCAGGACCTACGACCTTGGTAGCTCCTCTAATGTGCTACAGCGATCTCGCTAAGCGCGGGAGCTCTCTCCTCATGGAAGTGCGCGGCTTCGAGCTTTTCGGGAGCGACAAAATCCTCATATTCTGACCTAAATTGAGCATCGATGAGATAAGACTTTAGGGTTGCTAAAATTGTCTTATCCCCCAGGTAAGTCGGGATTTTTACTCCATTATGGTCATAAATACCTAAACATTTTTACCTAATATACAACTTTAGGCTTGACAGATTTCCATGGTTAGGCTAAAAACCGCCGAAAGTAGTACGAAATACGCAATAAAAAATTTAGGCCGGAAAAAAGGAGGCAAGTATGGCGAAGAGGTTTTGGGCGCTAACTGTGCTCGCTGTGTTTGTTTTAGCTGCTGGAGCGGTACGAGCTCAGAGCGTCGATGACAAGATCAAGTCGCTCGAGCAAG
>JBEVIO010000048.1:0-3946 GCA_040510635.1 Binatia bacterium
GAAAAGTGCTTGGAGATGGAAGAGCATCGAGTGCCACCGACGATTGTCAGTAAGAAAGACGCGCCGATCAAAGAAAACACGATGGTTGGCGATAAAGTCGACCTTTACCAGATCCCCATCATGCGCCATCACGAGATGGACGGCGGACCGTATATCGTCTTGTCGACCATCACTAAGGATCGCAAATCTGGCATCTATAATCTGTCGTACCACCGTATGGAGGTGAAGTCGAAAACTTCGACGGCGCTCTACGCGTCGCCGCGCCACTTATGGAAAATCTTCAAAGACTACGAAGACAACAATATGGAAATGCCGGTGGCGACCGTGCTCGGCCATCATCCGGCGTTTCACATGGGCGCTTGCTATAGCGGCCCGTTCGAAGTCAGCGAATACGACGTCATCGGCGGTTATCTCGGCGAATCGTTGCGTTTGGTCGCATCGGAAACTTTCGGCGACGACCTGCTGATCCCAGCCGATGCTGAAGTCGTCATCGAGGGCGTGCTGAAACCCGGAGGCCGCGTTGTCGAAGGTCCCTTCGGTGAAGCGCCGGGTTATCTCGGGCCGCAGCGCTACACGACCTGTGTTCACTATGAAGTAAAGGCAATTAATTACCGCAACGGCGCGATGTACCAGTCGGTCATCACGCCGGAGGGCGACAAGCCGTGGATGGATCTGCCGCGCGAAGGCGCCTATCTGCGCCGCTGCCGCGAAGCCGTTCCCGGCGTCACCGCGGTTTGCAAGCAAGGACGCCATGCGCACTACAATGTTTTCATTTCCATGAAAAAGATGTCCGAAGGCGACCCCGGACGTGCCGCCGCCGCCGCATTGACGTTCGATCATACGAAAAATGTCTTCGTCTTCGACGACGATATCGATGTGTTCAATCCGACCGATATTCTCTGGGCATTTGCGACCCGGGTACAGCCGCACCGCCAGATATCGATCCTGCAGCCCTTGTTCCGCGGCAACTTTTTGGATCCGTCGTTAGTAGATGAAATCAAAACATCGGGTATGATCGTCGACGCGACCAAACCGTTGGATCGGCCGTTTTCGCCAGTGTCCAAGTGCCCGGATGAAGCGATGGCGCGCATCAAACTAGAAGAGTACGTGCCGGGTGAAGTGTTGCAACATATTCCGATGGACCGCACGACTTATTGGGCGTAGGCGGTTGCGGCATCTGATCGGATTAATTATTGAGGAGGAATCATGGGTCAGGCGGTCGAAATCACATGTCCAAACTGTAAGAAAATCTTCGTGGTGAATCCTCACATGCTGGGATCGGGAATGAACTTTCATTGCCCGTTTTGCGATCTATACTTTCCGGAAAAAGACAGCCCTAAAATCCGCAAGTAGTATTCCTCATCGGCTACGGCGATTTGCGCCGTGGCCCTTTTTGGTATTTTAGCCACACATCATGAAACCAAAGCAAAGCTATGCGGTGGCGGGCACCAACGCGCACCGCGTCGACGGCATCGAAAAAGTCACGGGCAAGGCGGTCTACACGATTGATCTCCAACTCCCAGGTATGGCGCATGCGTGCATCCTCAGAAGTCCGGTGGCGCACGCACAGCTCGTCAAAGTCGATGCTTCCAAAGCGAAAGCGTTTCCGGGAGTGATCGCGACGCTCACCCGCGACGATATCCAAGCTTTCAACTACAAATACGGCGCGACCTACAAAGATCAATCGATCGTCGCGGTCGACAAGGTACGCTACGTCGGTGACCCGGTTGCGGCCGTGCTCGCTGACGATCCGGCGATCGCAGAAGCGGCGCTTGAGCTGATCGAAGTCGAATACGAAGAGCTCCCTAAAGTAACGAACATAGAAGAAGCCACGGCGCCGGGCGCCGCTCCGGTGCACGAAGCCGGCGTTGCTCGTGCGGAGTTACGCGGTTCGGTTTACGGCGCGCCGGAAAGATTCAACGGCACAAATATCTGTTACTACCTGACCTTCGCTCGCGAAGACGTAGCCAAGGGCTTTGCCAAGGCGGATCATATCTTCGAAGACACCTTTCGCTTTCAAAAAGTCCAGCACTATTCTTTGGAGGCGCACAACAACATCGTTTATTACGACGGGGAGAAGCTAACGGTCTGGGCATCCTGCCAAGATCCGTTTACCTTGCGCGATCATCTTTCCGGTATCTTTCGGCTGCCGCTCAGCCGCATCCGCGTCATCGTGCCCTACGTCGGCGGCGGTTACGGCGGCAAGCTCTACGTCAAGGGCGAACCGATTTCAGCAGCATTAAGCTGGATGACCCACCGGCCGGTAAAGCTTCAGTTCTCGGTCAATGAAAGCTTCAAGACGATTACGCGCCATCCGGCACGAGTCACCATCAAAACCGGCGTCACCAAAGACGGTAAATTGATCGCGCGCGACTGCCAAGTTTACATGGACACAGGTGCCTACGCCGACGCGGGTCCGCGGGTGACCCAAAAAGCGGCTTATCGCTCGCTCGGTCCTTATAAGATTCCGTATGCGAACGTCGAAGCTTACGGCGTTTATACGAATACAGTTCCTGCCGGCGCGTTTCGCGGCTTTGGCGCGTTGCAGGTGACCTGGGCGTATGAATCGCAGATGGACATGATCGCTGAGCGCCTCGGTCTCGATCCATTGGAATTTCGTCTCAAAAATTTGCTCAAGAAAGGCGATGTCTACACGGTCGGCGACACGCCGGTGGATTGCGATTTGAAAGAAGGACTGCTCAAAGTCGCCGATGCGATCAAGTGGCAAGAAAAAAGTAAGACGCCCAATCGTGCCAAGGGTCTCAGCTGCTGCATCAAAGATGCCGGCGGCACCTACAAAGTCGCCGGCGCCACGGTGAAGATGTCGTCGGACGGCAGCGTGGTCCTGCTCACCGGAACGGTGGAAATAGGGCAGGGGCCACGGACAGCGTTGAGCCAGGTGGTCGCCGAAGAACTTTCGTTGCCCATGGACCAGATCACCGTCGCCCAGCTCGATACCGACGTGACACCCTACGATATCTCCACCAGCGCGAGTAGTTCTATGGTGGTTATGGGAACAGCGGTTTTAGGAGCGGCCGAGGACGTCAAGAAGCAACTTCTGCAGTGCGCTGCAAAGGTTCTCAAACAGAAGGCCGGCAACCTCAGATTACACAATGGTCACGTCGTCGTTGGCGAGCGTCCGCTCATTTCATTCAGTAAAGTGATCGTTGATTTCTTTGGCAGCAAGGCCGGAGAAATTATCGGCAAGGGCCTGTACAAAGATAAACGCAATGCCAAGGCGGTCTTGGGCTCGACCACAACCTTCTGGGAAGTCGGTTGGGGCGGCGTCGAAGTCGAGGTCGACCCTGACACGGGCGTCATTCATCTGCTCAAATATGTTTCCGCCTGCGACACCGGCAAAGCGATTAACCCCGAGCAGTGCATCGGTCAAGACGAGGGCGCGGTGATGTTCGGCATCGGCCACACGCTAATGGAAGAGATGGTTTACGAAGACGGTCAGTTGCTGAACGGCAATCTCGTCGACTACACCGTGCCGAGATTCAATGACGTTCCCGATAACCTGGACACCATCTTGATCGAAAACGGGAACGGTCCTGGTCCGTTCGGCTCCAAGGGCATCGGCGAAGGCGGGCTGTTGCCGGTCGCTTCGGCGATTGCCAATGCGGTATCGCGCGCGGTCGGCGTGCGCATTCAAGAGTTGCCTCTGACGCCGCCGAAAATTTGGCGTGCCATGCAGGCCAAAGCCTAGCTTAATCTATAGCTTTAACTATTTGGAGGAATTACTTGAACTTCGGTTCGGCGACTCGACGAGCTAAAGATCCATGACTTCGCCGCACTGTTTGCAAGTAGCCAAGGCCGGATTTGACTTGAGCGAACTCGTGGCGCGGCTGACTGCATCGCCTGGATCGTCGAAACGAACTTCAGTCTCATAAAGATTATTACCGCATTTTTCGCAGGGCCAGATAAACCTGTCTATTTCCTCTTT
>JBEVIO010000049.1:0-3088 GCA_040510635.1 Binatia bacterium
TGCACGGCGAGGCGCGGATTGGCTTCGGCGGGCTCAGGCATCAAAGCGGCCAAGTGAGCGATATGTGTGACTTGATAATCGTCGACGGCCTTTTCCAACACCGCCTGATTGCAGATATCACCGATCACGACATCGACCTGATCTTTGATGTCACCCATCAAAGTCAGATCCAGCCGGTTGTCCATCAGCACCGGCCGCAAGCCGTCTTGTACCATCAAACGAGCGGTGACCGCGCCATTGACGCCGAGACCGCCGGTTATTAGAACCTTCATCATCAGCTCCTGAATGTTTTACTAAGCTCCTTTACTATCCGGTTTCGCGCGTCTTTGTCTAGCGTCGCAACGCGGTTCAACGCCTAGCGTGCGGCGTCTTCATGAAACCAAAACTGCACGCAAGACTCTAGACCGCAAACTGTTGACACGCCTTCTCATCGCTTAGTAGAAACAAAGTTAACAAGGAGAACCCAAATGGCTAATTTGAAATCCTGGCAGGCGCCGGAATTCGTCGATCGCAACCAGTGCATCAAAGACACAGAGGAAGTTCTCGGCCAGCCGGATCTGCCGATCAAAAGCACCGAGGATATTTTTCGCATCAACGTTCTAGGCATGGACTGGGACTTGGGCATGGTCGTTCACGAACCGGTGGACGCAAATAAAATTCCCACCGGCGCCGATGGCAAGAAAGCGGGCTTTTTCTTGCTGCACGGCGGCTCGAGCGATTTTAAAGGGATCGAGAGACACGCAAAATTGCTTGCGAGCAAGTTTGGTTTTCGCGTGATCGCCGGCACTTTCCCCGGCAGATTCTATTTTCCCGATCCAAGCCGCGATTGGCCCGACGATACGATCCACGCCGACGGCACGGTGCGCACACCGATCTGGAAGCAAGGCGAACTGGTCACGCCGGACCAATACGACGTCGTGAAAGATCCTTCGAAGCGCAATCGTTACGGCACGCGCACGGTTGCGAGGGCAAAACCGGAAACCCATTTCTGGTATCGCATGGCCGCGTGGCCCGCGGCCTTTGAAGAAGGCATGATCGAAGCCTGCCGCCGCCATTTTCCTGAAAAAGAATTTTCCATCTACGGCCAGGGCCACTCTACCGGCGGCCCGTTTGTTTGCATGTTGTCACAGCGCATCCCCAACATGGCCGGCGTCTGCGCCACCGAGCATTCGCCCTTTGGCTATTTATGCTGCGATCGCGACAAGTGGGGCGGCGACATGGGCAAAATCAGCGGCTATGAGAAAGTCGAAAAGAAGGGCAAAGGCCGCACCGATCCGTTCAACGAGCTTTATATCCGGACCTGGCGTGATCTAGCGCGCTACCAAGGACCCGAGGCGCTTGGCCAAGAAGGGCCGACGGCGTTGATGCGTTTGCCGGCGATCATGGAGGACATTCTCGAAGCCTGGGAAAAAGCCAAGAACCGGCCGCAATTCAAAGCTGAATACCTCGTCACGCATGCCATCACCGATTCGCTCACCGAAGGCGCCCGCGTCACCGCTGCGCGCTTGAAAATGAACAAGGAAGAAACCGAAGCGCTCATTAACCGCTTCGTCGGCTACACGCGCGAATTGTCCGGCGCGAATGTGAAACCTGTGCCGCCCTTCCTTTTCGAAATCTCTAAAGACAGCCGCGATCACAGTCCGGAAGTCTACGCGGAAGTGATCCTGCCCGGCTTCCGCGCTATGAAACCCGCACCCAAAATCGCCATCACCCGCTTCGGCGCCGGCGTGCACAGTTTCTGGAAAGCGGAAAAAGATCTGCCGGTGGGAATCGTGCCGTCGGTGATCAAGTCGTGGAAGGAAGCCGTGACCGGCGGATATTTTGTTGAACATATCTAGAGGAGGAGACGTGATGAAAATCGAACTTTACTACGCCCCTAATACCTGTGCGCTCGCACCCTATGTCACCTTGACCGAAGCGGGCGCCGATTTCGAGGTCCGGACGCTTAATTTCCGCAAGCGGCAGAATTTCACGCCCGAGTACCTGAAGATCAACCCGAAGCACAAGGTGCCTTCGCTCGTCGTCGACGGGAAAATACTGCACGAGAACGTCGCTATCCATCAATGGGTCCATCGGACTTTTCCCGAAGCGAAGATCCTGCCCGCCGATCCGTGGGACCTGTTGCAGGCGATCTCGCTGCACGCCTGGTGCGCCAGCGGCATCCACCCCTATCTCAGCCGCATCAACAACCCCGCCAAAGTTTGTGACGCGCCTGGCGCGTCCGACAGCGTGATCAAATTCGCGACGGAAGCTCTCTACGAGAATTTCCGGATCGGCGACGATTTGCTGGTCGGGCGCGAGTACTTCTTCGACCATTTCACCGCGCCGGACGCGCATTTCTTTTGGTGCTGCCGCCGCGCCACTCAGTTGGAGGTGGACATATCGGGCTTCCCCAGCGTCATGGCGCACTACAAGCGCATGCAGGAGCGCCCGAGCGTCAAGGAGCTGCTCGCCTACGAGAAGGAAGTGAATGAAGGGTTTGCCAAGACGGCCTAGGCGAGGCGCAGATGAGAACGGGGATCAGCGAGAGGGCGAAATCGAGTCGCCCATTTGCGTTTCAAGAGAGAGAGAGCGCGCGCGCGCGAATTTTTTCCAACTGTTCTTGAGCGCATAACCGAATAGAAATGTCAGGATTCAAGACGCGATCGTGAATCGTTCGTTGAATCGTTCTCGGAAGTAACGTGCCAGCAATCGCAGCCGTGATCGGCCGATCAGATTTTCACGTTCCGGCCCTTTTGCTGATCGCCCTCATGGTGCATTCGGTCGGCTGTGCGCGCCGGTTTCCGCCGACTGAGGTCACGCCGATAAAGGCTGCAAACCCCGCCGAGCTCCAGCGCTATCTACTCTCCCGCAAGCCCGACGTAGCACAATTCAGGATGCGCGGGCCCTTTGCCGTCCTCGAGCGCAGAGACCTGGAAATCCCCCTTTCCGGGCTCACCCTGGAATCCGACGTATATCTATGCGCGGCGGCCACCAAGGCCCCTTTGGTCATCGTGTTGCACGGTCAAGACAATTCCAAGGAGGACCATGCCTTTCAAGCGATGCACCTGGCGTCCTGGGGCATGCATGCCCTTGCCCTCGACTTGCC
>JBEVIO010000050.1:0-3396 GCA_040510635.1 Binatia bacterium
CGGCGAGGGAGCTATTTGCGCCAGCGAAATCGAGCCATCTGGGGAAAGCTGATTTGGATCGATCACCACCAGCCGTGGCGCATTTATGTCTCTCCGAGAATAGACAACTGACTGCCGTTCGAGACCGGAATTCCTCCGATACCAAGGCCGACCGCCTTCGCGTCTGGGGAGGCTGACTTTCGGGTAGTTCCACAGCTCGGTGATACGCTTGCGAAACACTTCACGGATGGACAGCGACTCAAGGTATTTAATGGCGGTCGCGTTCTGCGCATTTATCCATGCTTTCGTTTCCGCTGAGTTCAGATCCTCCAACCATCTGTACGGATCGGAAATCTTTATGTCCTGATAATCATCGACGACGTCGACTTGCCTGCTCGGCGGATAGTCAAACGATTGTGTCTTGCCTGCTTCGGCCAGACACAAAGTCACCATCACAATGATGACTCTCGTCGTGCGTTTCATGATCGACACAGTCCATTTACGCAGAAACTGCTCACCTAGCGCAAGCCCCGCAGGCGCGGATCGAGAACCTCGCGCAGCCCTTCGCCGACGAGGTAGTAGGCAAGAACGGTAATGAAGATCGCAAAGCCGGGAAACACCGCGAGCCACCAGGCAAAGGTGGTCGTGCTGCCTTCCTGTAGGATCGATCCCCAGGTCACCAATTCGGCGGGCACGCCGATGCCCAGAAAGCTCAGGCTCGATTCGACGAGAATCGCCCCGCCGATGCCGAACACCACCGAGACGATGACGGGCGCCAGCGCGTTGGGAAGAATATGCTTGAACATCACTTTGCGATCGGAAACGCCGAGCGCGACCGCCGCCGTGACGTAATCCAGATTTCGGATCCTGAGAAATTCGTTGCGCGTAAAGCGCGCCATGCCGACCCAACTGGTCGCGCCGATGATCAGCATGGTCAAGTAGAGGCTCGGCGGCAGCAGCGCCGCTATCGTGATCAGCAAAAAGAAGGTCGGGATCGAAAGCATGATCTCGAAGATCCGCGAGATCACCAGGTCGATCCACGAGCCGAAATAGCCGGCGATTGCGCCGAGGACAACGCCGATCAACAGCGCGATGCCGACCGCGACAAAGCCGATGGAGAGAGAAATGCGCGAGCCGTGGATCATGCCGGCAGCCACGTCGCGGCCCAATTTATCCGTACCGAACGGATGTTTCGCCGACGGCGGTTCGAGCGGTTCGAGCAAATTGATGTTAGTCGGCCGATAGGGAATCGGCGGATACAAAGCTTTGGCGCCTTCGAGCTTTTTGAAATCGACGTTGAGCAGTTCCGCCGGCCACTGCCCGAGCTTGGCGCCGACGAGATAGCTGCGCAGGATGGGGGAATAGGTCTTGCCCTTGTAATTGAGGTAGTACGGTTTGTCGTTGGCGATAAAATCCGCGAACAGCGCCATGAATACGAGCAGGCAGACGACGTAGAAGCCGGCGAGCGCGATCGGATTGTGTTTGAAGCGCCTCCAGACATCCGACCAGAGTCCCTCGGCGAGGTTGGCGTCTGCCGCACCGGCCGGCTTCTCTATGGCTCGGAGCTGAGCTGTCGATGGGGGGCTCATTGCTGCCGGCGGCCGAAGGCGATGCGCGGATCCACGACGGCGAGCAGCAGATCGGAAAGCAGAATGCCGATCAGAGTCAGCACCGCGCTCACGGTAAACAGCGCCAGCACTGTCGGATAATCCCGCGCCAGCACCGACTCGAAACCCAACTGCCCCAGACCCGGTATGGAAAAGATGGTTTCAATGATAACGCTGCCGCCGATCAATCCGGGGAGAATGTCGGCCAGGAGCGTAACCTGAGGAATCAAGGAGTTGCGCAGCGCGTGCTTGAAGACAACGATCTTTTCCCCCAGTCCCTTCGCGCGCGCCACCTGAACGTAATCTTGGCCGAGCACCTCCAGCATGCTCGATCGCATGTAGCGGGATAACGCGGCGAATCCGCTGTACGACAACAAAACGACAGGCAGGAACAAATGCCAGGCGTGATCCTGGATTTTTTTCCACAGCGGCCACTGCTCAGAGAAATCCAGCGACTCTACGCCGCCCGGCGGAAACAGGTAGTAAAAATCCCCGCCGCAGATAAATACGATCGCCATCGTCGCAGCCCACACCAGGGGCACGGCGAAAAGCCCAAAGGCGACGACCGTCGTGATTCGATCACCCAACGAATTGGCATGGGTCGCGGAATAAATACCCAGTGGAATGGCGACCAGGTAGACGACGAGAATCGACCAGACATTCAATTTGATCGTCACCGAAAGCCGTTCGGCGATCTTATCCCAAACCGGCTGGCTGTCCTTGAAGGAATCGCCGAATTTGAGCGTGAAGAGATTCTGCAACCAAACGAGGTACTGAACGTGCAGCGGTTTGTCGAGGCCATACTGCGCGCGCCACTGGGCCATCGCCTCGTCGACGGCGCCGCGCTTTTCAAGGGAAATACCGGCGCCGCCGGCCGCGCCGAGTCCTCCCGCTGCGCGCAGCTCGGCGGGATCGCCGGGCGCCAGGCGCATGATCAGAAAGCCGATCAAGGTAATGCCGATGAACGTCGGGATCATCAGCAGCAGACGTTGCGCCAAGTAGCTTGTCATGATGGCTCGAATTATTGGGCGCTTGCCACGCTGGTGTATCTCTGCCGCCCCACGGGGACCCACCAGTCGATGGGACGAAGACCGTCCGGAAAAACTTCGACACCTTCGAAGCGGCGCTGCAATGCAGAGGCGCGCTTGCCGACGTAGAGAAACGTGTAGGGCTGCTCGTCGTTCAAGATCTCCTGGAATTCCTTGTAGAGCTGAATGCGCTTCTGCGGGTCGAACTCGCGCCGGTAGGTCTCCAATATTTCATCCACGCGCGCGTTCTTGTAACTGATCGCGTTGGAGCCTTTGTTGGCCGCCTGAGAGGAATGCCAGATCTGATACATGTCGGGCTCCGTCGTCTGCATCTGCCAGCCCAGCACGACGGCGTCGAATTGATGATTTTTTACGTCGTTTAAAAAAATCGTCCAGTCGAGCTCGCGCACGCGCGCGTCGATGCCGCGCTTGCGAAGCTCCTCCACCAGCACCAGAGCGACACTCTTGCGCACGGCGTTGCCCGAGTTGACCTTGATCTCGAAACGCAGCGGCGTCTTTTTCCCGTCGATGACTTTGTCGAGCACGCCGTCGCCGTCGGTGTCCTGCCAACCCGCCTCATGGAGCAAAGCCAGCGCTTTCTGCGGATCGAAAGGATAGCTTTTTAGATCCTTGTCGTACTCGGGCCGGAAAAAATAAATGGTGCTATCGACCACTTCGCCGAGACCGAAGAGCACGCTTTGGACGATCAGCTTGCGATCGGTCAAGTAGGTCATCGCCTGGCGAACTCTTTTGTCGCGGAAAATCGGGCGGTCGTTGTTCCA
>JBEVIO010000051.1:0-3900 GCA_040510635.1 Binatia bacterium
AATGTCGGAAACGATGATCCATCATCGCACGCCGCAGTTCAACAAGATCTTTGAAGAAGCTCGGAACGGGCTCAAAAAACTATTCGGCACCAAAAACGACGTTCTTATACTCGCCTCGTCCGGCACCGGCGCGATGGAGGCCTCGGTTGCCAATCTGTTTTCGCCGGGCGATAAAGTCCTGGTCGTGAACGGCGGCAAGTTCGGCGAACGTTGGCTCAACATCGCCAACGCCTACGGCCTGAATCCCGTCGAGATGAAAGTAGCTTGGGGGCAGGCGGTCAAAGTCGCCGACGTCGAGCAGCAACTAAACGCCCATCCCGACGTTCAGGGCGTGATGATCCAGGCGAGCGAGACTTCCACCACCGTATTTCACCCCGTGAAGGAAATCGCCAAGCTGACCAAAAATGGCCCGCTGTTTCTAGTCGATGGTGTCACCGCTGTGGGGGTGGTTCCGTTGATGATGGATGAATGGGGCATCGATGTCTTGGTCACCGGCTCGCAAAAGGCCTTGATGCTGCCGCCGGGACTCGGCTTCATTGCGCTCAGCGATCGCGCCTGGGAGAAAACCAAAAAAGCAAAGCTGCCGCGATTTTATTTCGATTTGAACCTCGAGCGCAAAAACCAGCAAAAAGGCTCCGGCGCGTTCACCCCGGCAGTGTCTCTCATTTTCGGCGCGCGCGCTTCGATAAAAATGCTTGAACGCGAAGGCTTGGAAAATGTTTACGCGCGCCATGCGCGCTTATGCCGCGCCACCCGCGCCGCGGCGACCGCGCTCGGATTGAAACTTTTGGCGCCCGATAGCCCGAGCCCGGCCGCAACCGGCATCTATTTGCCGAGCGGCATCGATGCGGACCAGGTGCTGGATTATTTGCGCGATAAAATGAATGTCACCCTCGCCGAGGGACAAGATCAGCTTAAAGGCAAAGCGATCCGCATCGCCCATATCGGCTACATGGGCGCTTTCGACGTGATCACCGCCATCGCCGCCTTGGAAATGGCGCTCAGAAAATTCGGCGCCGAGATTCCATTCGGCCGCGGCGTTGCGGCAGCGGAAGAAGTTTTGATGGAGGCGCTGGTTTAAGAAACGAGGATCGAAGATCGTTCGATCCTCGATCATCCATCTTCGATCCTCAACCCTTGAGCATAGTAACGACCGTGGACCGCACGATGAAGATCCTAGTCACCGATTCGCTCGCTCCAGAAGGTCTGGAGGTTTTTAGAAACGCCGAGGGTTTCGAAGTCGACGTCAAGCTTGGGCTCAAACCCGACGACCTCAAAAAGATCTGCGAGAGTTATGACGGCTGGGTGATCCGCAGCGGCACCAAGATCACCGCCGAACTGATCGAAGCAGCAACGAATCTAAAAGTCATTGGCCGCGCCGGCGTCGGTTATGAAAACATCGACGCCGATGCGGCGACGAAAAAAGGCATCGTCGTCATGAACACTCCCGGCGGCAACAACGTCACCACCGGCGAGCACACCGTCGCTTTAATGATGGCTCTGGCGCGCCATATCCCGCAAGCCGTCGCCTCGCTCAAAAGCGGCAAGTGGGACCGCAATAAATTCGTCGGCGTCGAGATGTGCAACAAAACCATCGGCGTCATCGGCCTTGGCAATGTCGGCCGCATCGTCGCCGAGCGGGCGGCGGGCTTGAGAATGAAAGTGATCGGCTTCGACCCATTCATCGCCGCCGAAAACATCGCGCGCATGGGCGTCGAGCCCACTACGCTCGACGAGATCTTCACCAGGTCTGACTTCATCACGGTTCACGTGCCCTTGACCCCGGATACCCAAGGTCTGATCAACGAGGCCGCCTTTGCCAAGATGAAAAACGGCGTGCGAATTATCAACTGCGCGCGCGGCGGCATCGTCGACGAGCACGACCTCGCCGATGCGATCAAAGCGGGCAAAGTCGCCGGCGCGGCGCTCGACGTTTACGTCGATGAGCCGCCGTCCGCCGATCATCCGCTGCTCAAGCTCGATCAAGTAATCACGACGCCGCATCTGGGCGCATCGACCGACGAGGCGCAGCTCAATGTCGCCATCGCGGTGGCCGAGCAGATGGTCGATTTTCTCGCGCGCGGCGTGGTGCGCTACGCGGTCAACATGCCGTCGGTCAGCCCAGAGCTGTTGGCGGTTTTGCGTCCCTATTTAACTCTCGGCGAAAAACTCGGCAGTCTGCACACGCAAATGGGCGGCGCACTGCCCAAGGAAGTTCAGGTGGAATATCGGGGCGACGTGACTCAATACAACGTCGCACCGCTTACGGTCGCGGTGTTGAAAGGCCTCTTGTCGCCGGTGATGGAATCGGCGGTCAATTATGTCAACGCGCCGATGATCGCGAAAGAGCGCGGCATCAAAATTATCGAATCGAAAGGCGAAGAAGCCGGTGACTTCACTAGCTCGCTCACCGTCACGGCAAAAAATGACAAGGAAAGCCTCGAAGTCGAAGGAGCAATCTTCGGCGCCAAGCATCCGCGCATCGTGCGGGTCAATAGTTTTTACTTGGAGGCCGTCCCAGAAGGATATATTCTCATCTTGCAGAATAAAGACGTCCCCGGCGTCGTCGGCGCGGTCGGCACGATTTTGGGCAACAACGGCGTGAACATCGCCGGCATGGAGCTTGGCCGCAGCGAAAAAGGCGGAAACGCGATTTCATTTACTCATGTCGACGAAGCGGTAGCCAAAAAGGCGCTCGATGAGCTCCGTGCCCTGCCGCAAATCGTTTCGGCAACCCTGGTCAAACTGTAAGGAGAAGGCTCAAGGCATGAGACGCGAGGCGAGAGTCCGAATCGATCCGTCTATTGCCTTTTGCCTATAGCCTAACCCAATGGCAAACGTCGCAATCATCGGCGCCCAGTGGGGCGACGAAGGCAAAGGGAAAGTAGTCGACCTGTTCACCCGCGAGGCGGACATTATTGTGCGCTTCCAGGGCGGTAATAACGCCGGCCACACGCTGGTCGTTGACGGCAAGAAAACCGTTTTACATCTCGTTCCCTCCGGAGCGCTGCATGCCGACAAGCTCTGCGTCATCGGCAACGGCGTTGTCATCGATCCGGCCGTCTTGATCGCAGAAATCGACTCTTTGAAAGCCCAGGGACATCTCGCTGACAACGGGCAGTTGCGCATCAGCGAGCAGGCCCACGTGATCATGCCGTACCACAAGGCAATCGATTTGGCGCGCGAACGTCTGCGCGGCAAGGGCAAGATCGGCACCACCGGGCGCGGCATCGGCCCAGCCTATGAAGACAAGGTCGCGCGCGTCGGCATTCGCTTTATCGATCTATTGGAAGAAGACACCTTCCAGGAAAAGCTCCAACGTAACATCGAAGAGAAGAACTTCTATTTGAAAGCCATTCTTAAGGAAAAACCTCTTCAGTTCGACGAGATTCATGAGAGCTATGCCGGCTATCGGGAAAAACTCAAAGACTATGTGACCAATACAGGATTTTTACTCGATCAGGAAATACGCGCCGGCAAGCGGGTGCTTTTTGAAGGCGCTCAAGGGACACTGCTCGATGTCGATCACGGCACTTATCCCTACGTCACCTCATCGAGCACGATCACCGGCGGCGCGTGCTCGGGCTCGGGCATCGGGCCCCAAAGCATTCAGCAGGTAATCGGTATCTCGAAAGCGTACACCACGCGAGTCGGCAGCGGTCCGTTTCCCACGGAGATTGACGGACCCGAAGGTGAAACACTGCAACGCGAAGGCGAAGAGTTTGGCGCCACCACCGGACGATCACGCCGCTGCGGCTGGTTTGACGCCGTTGGCGTGCGGCATGCGGTGAGAATGAACGGCATGACCGGGATCGCGCTGATCAAACTTGACGTTTTGACCGGTTTTAAAAAAATCCCGATCTGCTCCGCCTACCGCTATAACCAAACGCTCATAACCGA
>JBEVIO010000052.1:0-8031 GCA_040510635.1 Binatia bacterium
TTCACGAGCATTTGCTCGCGGTCTTTGAGGCTCGGCGCTTCCAGCAGAGCCTGCTTTTCCGCCGGGTGAAAAGGCAGCGAAACACCGAGAAGGTTCACTAATTCCAAGTCGGAAAACTTTTCGGCTTGGTCCGGCCGTACCTGCATGCCGTGCGCCTTGCCGAAACTAGCCAGCGCCTGCAAAATCGCCGAGCGATCGCACTGCCAGCTTTGCTCCGTACCGGCATCGGAAAACTCGCCATACATCGCTTTGACCCGCCGGTAGCCGCGCTGCAGCGAGAGCTCCTCGTTAAAGCGAAATCGATTGACGCCCTTGAGCTGAACAAAGAATCTACCATCCGGCAATTTTTCCCATTTCTCAATGTAACCGGCGCAGCCAACCTTATACAGATCCGGCGCGGAGCCTTCGGCGCCCGGCTGCGGGCCGCGATTGTCGTTCTGCGGCGCCAACGGTTGAATCATGCCGAAAATCTTTTCGCCTTCGAGCGTATCCTCCACCAGGGCGCGGTAACGCGGCTCAAAAATATGGAGCGGCAGCACCGTGCCAGGCAGCAGCATGACGCCGGTCAATGGAAACACCGGCAAGATTTCAGGCAGCGGCATATGGGGAACCGTCATCGCCATTGGGTTTTCCTCGTTACGTCTTGGTTATAAGGCAATGTGCGAAACCGGTCAAGATTCAAATGTCGCACGCGCGAACGAACGACCCGCGAGGTCTTGCAAAACCGCTGCGCGTGTATTCTAGTTTGTCGACAACGACTGGAATCGAAAGCGGTTTATTTCTGAGGTAAGAACCCATGGCCGAATTTACCCCTATCGAAATCGACAAAGCAAAAGAATTTCTGACCAAGCATCATTGGGGGATTTTGGCGACCCGGCGCAAAAATGGCAATCTACAGATGTCTCCCGTCACGGTAGGTTTAGATGAGCAGGGCCGGGCGATCATCAGCAGTCGCGAGACCGCTTACAAGGTGAATAACTTGCGACGCGATCCGCGCGCCGCGCTGTGCGCGATTACCAGTTCCTTTCACGGCGAAGGTTGGGTGCAAATCAACGGCAAAGCGGAAGTAATTTCCCTGCCGCAGGCGCTCGACACGCTCGATTATTTGCAGCGCCAGGCCTATGGCGAACACAAAAACTGGCCGGAGTTTCACGAGCGGATGGCGCGCGAACGGCGGGTGATTATCCGAATCAATATCGAAAACGTCGGCCCCAAAGTGCGCGGTTGAACGGAGCCTGCGGTCAAATTTGATGAGATCGAGTCTTTTCAACGCTAACCGCTCCCGATTACGCTGGACGTGGTTGGGCGCATTCCTCGCGTGTTTCATTCCTAGCTTGAGCGCATCGGCCGCCGTACTAAACGATCGCGACCTTGCCGGACAGTTTTTGGTAGCGAGCGAAGAGATGAAAGATCCACGCTTCGTCGAGACTGTGATTTACATGGTCAAGCACAACTCTGAAGGAACTCTAGGATTGATCATCAATCGACCGTTGGCCAAAGGTCCCATCGATGACCTGCTCAAAGGATTCGGCGCCACGGCAAAGGACTCGCAGCGCGAGATTGTTGTTCACTATGGCGGACCGGTCAGCAGCCGCCAGGGTTTTGTGCTCCATACCGACGACGTAAAGTTGGAAAGCTCGATCCAGGTGAAAGACGGCATCGCCATGACTTCAGACGTGCAGATGATCGAGGCCATCGCGACCGGCCGTGGCCCGAAGCAAGCGCTGTTCCTGCTCGGTTACACCGGCTGGGCGCCGGGTCAACTCGCCGCTGAAATTCAGAGGCAGTCCTGGTTCGTGATCCCGGCCGACAAGATGATGATCTTCGACCCAGATGCCGAAAAGAAATGGACCCGAGCCCTGGAGCGCCGCCAAACGCCGCTCTGATTAAGGTCCCAATCGTTCGCTCGATAAAAAAATTCACGCCGGAGAATGCCAGCAAAATCCAGGGCACCAAAAAAATGGGAGGGCAGCAATGAAAATCATCCGACTCTATACCGGCAGCGATCAAAAATCTCACTTCGAAGAGCTCGAGCTCAAGTTCAGTGGCGGTCAACCGCTGCTGACAACGGATGCGCGCGCGGCCAGCAGCGCGGTTTTTCGCTTCGCTCCGGTTGGTTTGTTTCTCGACCGGCGCCGCGCCGCCAGTTCCTCGTGACGCTGTCCGGTTCCTGGGAGATCGAAGCGAGCAACGGCGTCAAGCGGGCTTTTAAAACCGGCGACGTCATGCTCGCCGACGACACCTCCGGTGAAGGCCACACCTCGCGCGTGCTCGGCAACGAGCCGCACGTTTTCATGACCGTGCCGCTGGCAGATTCAATAACCGTTCAAATCGTTTGAGAGCCGCGCGCCATTGCCAAGGAGATAAAAATGCTTCGCATTGCCGTTCCGGATTTGGTATCGAATTCTTATTTCCCCATTATCGCTGCCGTGGAGATGGGTTTTTTTAAGCAAGAGGGCTTTGATGCTTCGGTCGACTTGTTATTTCCCATTCCGAAAACCTTCGAAGCGCTGCGCGACGGCAATCTCGATTTCGTCGTCGGCTCGGCGCATGCGACGCTGCTCGCCTTCCCCGAATGGCAGGGCGCTCAATTGCTCGCCGCTTGCGGCCAGCACACTTATTGGTTTCTCGTGATTCGCAGCGATTTGCATCCAAAGCGCGGCGATCTGAGCATGGTCAAGGGACTGCGCATCGGCGCGGCTCCCGGCGTGAATTTGAGCCTGCAGCGGATGCTGGTCGCGGCCGGCATCGATCCGGAAAAAAACAACGTGCAAATCATGCCCATCCCCGGCGCTGCCGGTCCGAATGTTTCCTTCGGGCTCTCCGCCGCAAAAGCGCTCGAGGACGGCAAGCTTGACGGCTTTTGGGCCAACGGTATGGGCTGTGAAGTCGCATTGCGTCGCGGCGTCGGCGCCCTCGTGCTCGATGTGCGCCGGGGCGACGGTCCGGCGGAGGCGCGCGACTATACTTTTTCCGCGCTGGTGGCCACGGAAAAACAAATTAGAGAACAACCCGAATCGGCGCGCGCCGCCATTCGCGCTCTGATGAAAGCGCACGAAACGCTCAAAGAGGACCCGAGCCGCGCCACGGCTGTTGGCCAAAAGCGCTTCCCTCCCGCGGAAGCGGAGCTCATCGCCGAGCTCGTGCGCCGCGATCTGCCCTATTATGATCCCCAGATCCCGCGCGAAAAAGTTTTGAGCATGAACCGATTCGCGCAAGACATCGGATTGCTTAAGGCGCCGGTCGCCTACGAGCAGGTCGTCGCCACAGAATTCAGTCATTTGTGGAACGAGCCGGTGCAAAGTTGAGCGGCGCACTGGCATGAAGCCGCGCATCCTGCTCGTCAATCCGCCGATCTACGATTTTTCCGCTTATGATTTTTGGTTGAAGCCATACGGCATGTTGCGCGTGGCTGGTTTCCTGCGCGGACAGGCAGAGTTCAGCCTGTTTGATTTTCTCGACCGCCTCGATCCGCGAGTACCGAAAAACAATTATCGCGCGGATTCATGGGGAAGAGGCGAATTTTTTTCACAACCGGTGTCGACACCACCGATCTTCACGGATATCCGACGGCGTTTTCGCCGCTTCGGCTTGCCTCGCGGAGAGTTCCAAGCTTTTCTGGCCGGCGAGGAGCATTTTGACTTTGCCCTGATTCAGACCGGCATGACGTATTGGTATCTCGGCGTGCAAGAGCTTGTCGAGGCGATTCGCGCTCAACATCCGCAAACAAAAATTATTCTCGGTGGCGTCTACGCGACTATTTGCCCGGTCCACGCCCGCGGCCTTGGCGCCGACCTCGTCGTCGCAGGCACAGACTTGGCGCCCTTGTGGCGTTTTCTAGAGATGTAACCCGACGACCGCGCCATGCCGCTTTGGGATCTCTATTCGAGCCTGCAAACCGGAGTCCTCAAACTCGCCGACGGCTGCCCTTTTCGCTGCACCTATTGTTCCGTGCCGCAAGTCTATCCGAAGTTTCACGCGCGCTCTCTCGATCGTTCCATCGCCGAATTGGAGTTCCTGAATCGATACCGCGTTGAGCAGGTGGCGTTTTACGACGACGCTTTGCTCTATCGGCCGGAGCAGATTCTCAAACCGTTTCTGAAAGAAATAATACGCCGCGACATAGAAGTTAATTTCCACACGCCCAACGCGCTGAACGCGCGCTTTATCGACCGGGAAATGGCGCGCTTGATGGTCGACGCCGGCTTTAAGAACTTCTATCTTGGTTTTGAAAGCAGTGCTTACGCCTGGCAAAAAAAGACCGGCGGCAAAGTCTATTCGAACGAGCTGGTCCAGGCAGTACAAAACTTGACGGCTGCAGGCGCCGATCGGCGCGGGCTTCATGCCTATCTGATCATTGGCCATCCGAACAGCGAGGAACAGGCCGTGGAGGATTCGATCCAGATGGCGCACCGGCTTGGCATTAGAGTCATGCTTTCAGAATTTTCCCCTATCCCGGGCACGCCGGACGGGGAGCAGTGCCGGCGCTGGATCGACCTCGATGAGCCTCTCTGGCATAATAAGACAGTTTTTACACAACGCAGGCTCGGCGCCACGGAGGTCAATCGGCTCAAGCTGCTCGTCAGCGAATTGAATCATCGACTCGCTATGGGCGAACCGGTCCGCGCAATCACGGCTGAAGACTCTAGCCATAAGGCATCCAAGCTTGGTACACTCCCTTTATCCTCAACGATTTAGGTTGGTTAAACCGAGCCGGGAACCTTTTCCTTGAAAGATTTGTCTAATACTGCAAAAGCGATGGTGTCGGACGGGATGAGCGACGCGGAATGCGTCCGCAGGCTACAGCGGGGAGAGACAGACGCTTTCGAGCTTCTCGTGCGCCGTCATGAAAAGACGATTTTCAATTTGGTCTACCGGATGCTTGGCGATTACGATGAGGCTGCGGAAATTTCCCAGGAAGTTTTTTTATCGGCTTTTCGCGCGGTCGGCCAATTTCGCGGCGACGCCAATTTTTCCACCTGGCTCTACCGCATCGCCCTCAATCATGCGAGCACTCGGCGCAAGACTCTGGGGACAAAACAGCGCAAGATCATGTCCATCGAAAATGCCGACCCATTGAGCGATCCACAACCGGACCCGTCCGACGTACTTGAAAAAAAGGAGATTCGCGAAAGAGTGCAATCTGCATTAAATCAATTGGACCCCGAAGACGCTGAGGTCATTCTGCTAAGAGACCTGCAAGATATTCCTTACGACGAAGTCGCGCGCGTGTTGGAAATCCCGATTGGAACGGTGAAATCTCGGCTGCATCGCGCGCGGCGGGCTCTGAAATCACGGCTGGCGTCGTATTTCTGCGCAGGGAGGAAAGCGGTATGAACTGCCAAGAAGCGCAAACCCAACTGTCAGAATATCTGGAAAGTTCGCTCGACGCGCTGCGCATGAAGAGCATCGAGACCCACCTTCTCGGCTGTCCCGTTTGCCGCGCTGAAGCCGAAGGATTGGCGGAATGTATTCAAGAGATCGCTCGACTGCCGATCGTCGATCCACCGATGGGGTTTGCCCAGCGGGTGATGGCGCATGCGCGCGCCATCGAGATCAAATCGAGCCCTTGGCAGAAGATATTCGCACCGATCCGATTCGCGGTGCCGATGCAAGCTAGCGCCGCTGTCCTAATTGCGGTGTTCGCGGTCTTGCTCTATCAGAACCAATCCCGATTCAAGAATAACCCGCCTACCGAATCAACGGCGCCAACGCTTACGTCTCCGGCACTGCTCCAACAAAACGACAATACTGGCGACAATGCGGCGCGCTCGACCGCGCCGTCGCCATCTGTTGAACCAAAGGCGAAACTCGACGTGGAACGCAAAGTTCAAACTGCCCGACAAGCGCGCGGCAAATCAGCGCTAGATTTTCCGTCGTCAAAAAACACGGCGCCGGTTGCGCCTCAAAGCACCGCGAAAACCGAAGCCGAAAATGTGGTAGCGGAGCTCAGAGATGTTCCGCATCGGGCACCGATCCAAGCCCAAGAAGTCGCTACCGGGCGGGAGAGTTTGCGGTCGGCAGGCGATCCTTTCGGTTTCGGCACGACCTTCAGCGCGCCGTTTCGCGGGATTTTTGCTCCCGAACGAGCGCTATCGCCACTCACCGAACCGAGCGCGGACGTCGAGTTTGTCGTCAGACGCCGGGAAGCTCAATCGCGCGAACCGAAAGAAGCCGCCGGCAGTGATGCCTTACGGCGCCGCGCGGAAGCCGATAGCGGCGCAACGGGCGCGGCGGCTAAGCGTGCTGATGCCCCGGCAACGCCGCAACCGAGTTCCATGACCGAGGTCAGATGGTTTACCGTACGCGCCGAGCACTACGATCAGTTCAAAAAAGAACTTGCCGCTGAAGTCGCGATCGACTCAGAACGGCCGATCGGCAGCATGATGAGCGAGCTCGGCACAAAATCCAACCGAGAACTCTTAATAAAGGTGATCATTCTGACACCAACGGAACGCTGAAAGCGCGCCGCACAAAACTTAACTCGCTGATTTAGCCGACAAACAAAGTAAATTTGGCGCCGTTTAGATTAGTCAGCGGTTTTGGCGAAAGTAGACGGCGGTCGGGTGCAAGCACCCTCTGGGCAATTTCCCAATTGACCGGCGGGAGAGGATTCAATTGCTGGATTTGATCGAGGGTAAAGTATTCCGCGTGATCCACTTCGTGCTCATCTGCCATGGGCTCACCGCTGATCGGTCTCAATAGAAGCACGACGTAGATGCCGTTGCCGCTATCAGGATCGTAGCGGCTGCGCAGTCCAAGCACGGCTTCCACTTCGGCGACGACACCGGCTTCTTCTTGTACTTCCCGCACCACGGCCTGCTCCATGGTTTCATCCGGCTCGATAAAGCCGCCCGGCAGTTGCCAATTGCCGCGGCCATGGCGCGAAGCCCGGCGCACGAGCAAAAGTCGACCCTCGCGCACCACCGCGCCGCCGACGCCGATGTTGTAGCCCGTGTTGTAGCGCGCAGGGATAGCCATACGCTTAGACGGCCAAGTTGAAGAGTCGCCGCGCGTTTTGCCAGCGAATAAGCTCCTTGGCCGCTTCGGATATTCTGGGATTTTCTTTCAGCAGGCGCACGTCTTCGAATTTCATCTTGCCGCCGGGATCGTCGTGCGGATAATCGGTCGCAAATAGAAATCTTTCTGCGCCCAAAAACTCGACGGCTTCCGGCAGTTCCGGCTCTTCGGTCTCGATCGTAAAATAGAAATTATTTTTGAAGTAGTAACTGGCGGGCCGCTTATTTTTCTCCAGGAAAATCTGCGCCGGATAGAGTGCGCGCGCGCGCCGCAGGCGCTCACCAATCTTCGTCAGCGTGCGGTTTGAGAGCGGCTGTTCCTCGTCATCGTAATCCACCACCGGCTGCTCCAGAACCTTGTCCAGCCATTGCACGAGCGGCTTGATAAATGCTGTGCCCGCTTCAGTGAAGACGAACTGGAGTTTAGAAAATTCGTCCAACAGACCGCTGGTAATGAGCGATACCAAGCTCATCTGGCCCTCTTGCGGCGCAAAGATGTAAAGACCGTCGCGTTGAAATGCCGGCATGTTACTGATCCGGTGACCATGCTGCACGTTGTGCAGATAGATCGGCATCGATAGTTCCTCGGCGCGTTTGAAAAACGGCCAAAGCTCGCGGCGACTTCCGAGAGACTCGCCGTACGGGTGATCCTTCACCGGATAGACTTTATCCAGCACTACCGAACAAAACCCGTTCTCCTTGGCCCATTCCATTTCGCTGATGGAACCGACAATATCTTGCAATGGGATCAACGCCGCGCCCAAGATTTTCCCCGGGTATTCGGTCATCAATCGCCTGAGCGCTTGGTTATGCGAGCGCGCCATGCGGCATGCCAGCTGCGGCTCGATCAGATAGGACCACCAGCCGGAAAACTGCGGCAGGACCACATGCTGCTCGATGCCGAGGCGCTTATCATAGTCGTCCATGCGCGAGCGTGAGTCCCAAAGACTTTTGAACATGGCGCCCGATCCGGGCGCCAGCAACGGACTCGTACCAGGCACGTCGGCCGGAT
>JBEVIO010000053.1:0-5708 GCA_040510635.1 Binatia bacterium
CAAAATTTCGAGCAGAAATGCTTCGAACTCCGCGTCCGATTTATCAACCTCGTCGATCAGCAAAACGCAGCGTTTTTCCGACAGCAACGCGCGCAGCAACGGCCGCGGCAACAAAAACCGATCGGAGAAAAACACGCCGTCCTGATTGGCGACGCAATCGACGGCTTCCTGCAGTGTCCGTGAGCCCTGGAGAATGTCACCGATTTTTTCCTTCAAGATCTGGGTGTAAAGCAACTGCTTGGCGTATTCCCACTCGTAGAGAGCTTTGGCTTCATCGAGCCCCTCGTAGCACTGCAAGCGAATGAGCTCCATGCCGAGCGCATCGGCGAGCACTTTTCCCAACTCGGTCTTGCCGACGCCCGCCGGCCCTTCGACCAGAATCGGTTTTTGCAGCGCCGTGCCGAGATAAACCACCGTCGCGACGTTGTTATTGCAGATATATTTTTGCGCACCGAAGCCCGCGATCACGTCATTCACCGATTGAAACATGGCTGCCCTTTCCAATTTTTTGAGGCTAACACAAAGGATCTGTCACGACAATCAAGCGGCAAGTTTGCAGATACACGAAGCATTCTGTAAAGCTTGAACCGTGTGCACTCTGGCTTTGTACTTTCGCCTGTTTGAGGATTTCCCGTTGATTGTCGCCGCCAACCGCGATGAGCATTACGACCGGCCATCGGCAGCACCGAGCCTGATAGAAACAACGCCAAAAATCATCGCGGGTCGAGATCTCCGTGCCGGCGGCACCTGGCTGGGCGTTAACGCGGCCGGCTTGATGGTCGGTGTTCTCAATCGTCATTTCGATGGCAACTCCACTGCGGCAGACAGGCGCTCGCGCGGTTTGCTGTGCATGGATTTACTCCGCTGCTCGTCAAGCGCGGCAGCCGAAGTCTTTATGAAAAATCATCAGGCGCGCTATAACCCTTTCTCGTTATTGTACGCGGATAGAAACGACGCCTTTGTTTCCTATAATGATGAACAGAAAATCATCAGTCAGAAGCTTCCAGCCGGACTTCATGTCTTCAGTAGCGCAGCTGAATTCGACTTGCATTCGGCAAAGGCCGAGCGCGCCTACGCGCTTTTCGGCGACGCGAAAATTACGGCGCGGCTTGGACGTGGCGATCTGAGTCACGCCGTCGCCGGGTTGCAAGGCGTGTTGGCCGATCATTCGCTCGCCCCAGGCTCCGATAACCCTGGCGATGCCATCTGCGTTCATCGCGATAGCTCCGGTACGGTTTCCTCAAGCATTGTCTTTTTTGCCGAACCACAGTCTCGATTCGTTACGTTCTACTGTGCCGGCGCGCCTTGCCGCAATTCTTTCGGCGCCGGGCCGACGCTCGTCGTCCAGTGAACACCCCAATAAAAGCGCGCCGGGCGGCGACCGTAATTTTGCTACGAGCCGCGGAGCCGAAAGGGTTCGAAGTTTTTCTCACCCGGCGTCCCGACAGCATGCCATTTCTTGGCGGCAGATACTGTTATCCCGGAGGCGCTGTCATTAAAGAGGATTACTCGGCGCCGGCGATCGCGCGCTGCATGGGACTTTCCCCTGATCAAGCACGCAAGATCGTCGGCGCCCATTTAAGTCCGCGCCAAGCCCTAGGGTTTTGGATCGCGGCTATTCGCGAGCTTTTCGAAGAAGTCGGGATTCTGCTCGCTGCGCACGACTCCGGCGAGCGTTTTCCGAACGGCGCGCAGGCGCGAAAAATGCCGGCGATGCACGATGCGCTACTCAACAACTCCCTTAGCTTCGTCTCGCTGCTCGAACGCGAGGAGCTTCGCTGCGACTTGACAAGTCTAGGATACTTTTCGCATTGGCAGACCCCGTCTCAGGTTTCGCAGCGCTTCGACACGCGGTTTTTTGTCGCGGCGTTGCCGCCCGAGCAAATTCCCCTGGAATCATCTTATGAAGTCACCCACAGCTTATGGCTGGCACCCGAGCGCGCCATGCAGCTTCATGACCACGGCCAACTGCCGATGATATTTCCGACTTTTACGTCTTTGCGAACCTTGGCGGATTTTGAGACGTTGGAAAGCGTGTTGAAAGAATTTCATGCCGGCACGATCGCGCCCGTTTCATCGAAACCCTCTACGCTGGTGGAAGGGTAAATTTGTACCTGTGCCTTTTCGGAGATACGCAGGGGGCGACGCCTATGTGGCTGCTTTGTCTTGTCGCATTGAACTCGTTGCAAAGATTCGGTGAGTCGGTTAGTTTGACAGCTCTCATGCCCGTTGTCCCCCCAGGGATTTTCCGGTTGCGCTAGATTCAACTCCTAAAAGGATCGACGTGTTTCATTTGCTACGCGGACGATTGTCCGATCTCTATTACGGCTGGCGCATGATTGCGGTCGGCTCGGTGTTACGAATTTTGGGTGGTGGCTTGTATTTTTACGGCTTCTCGGTTTTTTTTCTGCCGTTGAGTCAGGATCTCAACTTGAGCCGCGCATCGACATCGCTCGTGTTCTCTCTGGCGCGCGCGCAAGGCGCATTCGAAGGACCGATCGCCGGTTACTTCATGGATCGTTACGGGCCACGGCCATTGATCATCTTGGCGCTGTTCATGACCGGCGTGGGCCACATGCTGCTCTCCGGCGTCAGTAGCTACGTCATGCTGCTCATCGTCTACATGGGCGTGGTATCGCTCTCGTTTCACGCCGGCTTAATGGATGCGCCCATGTTAATCGCCAACACTTGGTTTATTCGCAAGCGGACCATGGCGATGGCGCTGATCAGCGGCTCGATTGGCATCGGCGGATTTATCTTTACCCCGTTGTTGTCGGCCGCGGTGCACGCCTATGGTTGGCGCCAAGCGGCGTTTGGCTGCGGTATCGCGTTTATCGTTATCGGCATGCCGCTGGCTCTTTTGGTGCGCCGCTCGCCGGAAAGTATGGGCCTGTTGCCCGACGGCGATCTGACAGTCAATGTTAATCGCGCCCCTGCCGGGCAACCCCAACCGCTCGAAGAAGTCAACTTTACCCTCGCTCAGGCGCTGCGCACGTCGTCATTTTGGTTTCTAACCAGCGCGACCGCGATACGCGTGATTATTCTCAGCGCGATCAATGTGCACTACGTCGCGTTGATGGTATGGAAAGGCGTGAGCGAACAGCGCGCGGCGGTTTTCTTGGCCGCGCAAGCGATCATGGCGGTGCCCTCCCACCTGCTTTTCGGCTGGATCGGCGATCGCCTCAACAAGCCTAAGCTGATGGGGACGTGCATGCTGTTCGCTACGATTTCCATGTTTGTACTCGCGCGCGTCCACGCGGAGTGGGCGATCTTGATTTTTGTCGCGCTATTTAGCGTGGTGGAGTCAACTTTTCCCGTCAACTGGTCCACCGTAGGAGAATATTTCGGGCGGAAACATTTTGCCAAGATTCGTGGCTCGATGAGCTTTGTCTCTACCTGGGGGAGCGTGATCGGCCCGGTCCTCGCCGGGACGATTTATGACCGGACTCGAAGCTATGAGATTATGATCTGGTCATGCGCGGTTTTGTTGTTAGTCACCAGCGTGCTCTATGCATTGGTGAAAAAACCCTTGCCGCCGCCGACAGTAAGTTAATCGATTGGTTGAAATTTCACCTGTCAGCTTTGCCACAAGTCGCGATATTCAACCGCAACGACTTTGTCATACGACACCGGCCCCGATAAATGCCCCACCGATTGGGCGAAGCTATTCATTCTAGTAATCGCGTCTTCAGTAATCGCAGGATTGTAGAACTCGATGTCACGCGCGACCACCTTGGTAATCAGTTCCGCCGCATCCGCAGGAAATTTGCGCTTGCCGACTTCACGCGCCAAAGAAGGATCGGCGCGCAGCGCTTTTTGCGCCTTGACGATCGCCCGCACCGCCGCGGCGACGGCGTCGGGCTCCTTGCTGATGAATTTATCGGTGGTCGCCATGCCGGCGAATGTAAAATAGCGCACTTCGTCGGGATCATCGCCGCGGCGCACATCGATCAAAACCTTCCCCGCACCTCGACTGACGGCGGTCTCAGCGCCCATGGCGTTGGCCCAGAAACCATCGACTTGTCGGGCCTCGAGGGCGCGCGCGGCAAACACACCGAAAGAGACATCGCGCGACTTGGCGCCCGGCAATTCGATAATCTCTACGTCCCGCCCAGGATCAATACCCGCACTGCGAAGCAGTCGTTTGAGCGCCAAGTCCGGACCCTGCGCCGCGGTAATACGCAGCCCTTTCACTCCGTTGATATCTCCGCGCTTAGCCGGAAGATCGGCGCGCACCGTCAAGAGCCACGGCGTGCCTTGCGACAATGCGACAAGGATCTTGACGCCCTGCCAATCGGGGAATTCGGTTAGCACATCGTGCACCGAGCCAGCGATCATGGCATCCGCACTGCCTTCGCGCAGTGCCTTGGTCGCGCCTAACATTGCGGCCAGTCCGATATGCGCGTCCAATCCTTCCGCTTTGAAGTAGCCCAACTCATCGGCGGCGAGCGCGGGGAAACACGTGTTGCTGACCAGATCTACGGCTGCGATACGAAATTGCACGACCATCCTCCAGGCGAAGAAACTAAAACCCACTATGCGAGATTCGATAGCTTTGTTCAAACTCATTGGCGAAAAGCGGCTGGTCGGACTTTTCCATTCGTGTTATACGCGCAATATCAATCAAGGAGTTTACCGATGGTAACAAACAGCCCAGTACAAATTGGCATTCTCTCGCCGGCGACTCCCAATCGTCCGCACTTTAAGTCGCTGGAGGGAATATTGCCTTCCGGCGTGTCCATCGCGCATGAGGGTCTCGGTTTGCTCGGCGAGTCCTACCAGGATCTTGCCGGCAAAGAGGACGTGATCGTCGCTCGCGCGCGCGAATTGGTCAAGAATCATAAAGTGGCAGGTCTTATGCTCACCGGCGGTTTCGTCACCCTATTCAATCCCGGTATAGAAGTGAAAGTTGCCGACGCGACGGGGTTACCAGTCGTTAGCGCGATTTCTTCTGCCACCGCTGCGCTGAGGGTGTTCGGTGCCAAATCGGTACTGCTCATGACGCCGTTCGATCGCGCTTCGAACGAGAGCATCAAAGCATACGTCGATAAGCTCGGCTTTACACTCCATCTCGGTCCTGCGTTCAATAACCGCATACCCGGCACCTCTTTGAATCTCAGCCCGGACCAGCTTTTCAAGCTTGTCGACGAAATGTTCCGAAAAACTCCGGCGCAGGCGATTTATTTTCAAGGCGCCACCATGGACCCGCTGGCGATCATTCAACGCATTGAAGACCGGCTCCATGTGCCAGTCGTTACCAGCAATACGTCGATGATTTGGAACTTGTTATCAAGGTTGGGGTTCAAATACTCCGTTAACAACTACGGCCGACTGTTAGCGGAATGGCCATCGATCTAATGACTGTTTTTGATAGTGCGAGGAACGAGATGTTAAAAGCATCGAAAGTGTTTCTACGTTGCGGCCGCAGGAAAGAACCAGAATGAAAAGCAAAACAACCGGATCATTCATACCTATTTTGTGTTCTATAATTTTCAACAGCGCACTAATCGGCCTCGCCATTCAAGTCCATGCCGCCGACAAGGTACGCCTTGGTTTTTCGGCGCTGAGTTTCGCCAACAGCCCGCATGGATCGCGGAAGAAAAAGGCATTTTCCGAAAATATGACATCGAGCCGGAGCTAATCGTCGTGGGCGGCGGCGCGACCAGGGCGGTCAGCGCCGTGATGGCCGGCGACCTTCAGTTCGGCAC
>JBEVIO010000054.1:0-8745 GCA_040510635.1 Binatia bacterium
GCCGGCCTTTGCCGCGCTTGCCAACTCACTAGCAGCCTTGCTCAAGTTTTTCGCATCCTTGGAAAACTCATCGGGTTTTTCCCAAATTTCAGGTTTTGCTTTGGTTTTTCCGGTGGTGCTTCCCTTGGGGAACAGGCTCACTATTTTATCCGCCGTGCCCATGATGTCTTTGGCCTTGGCTTCCACCGTGGCGTAGTCCTTTGTCTCTACCGCCCCTTTTATAGCTTTGGCGGCCGCGCCCTGACTTTTCATGAGCTGCTGCCGCTTTTCATTCACATCCGCCTGCGCGAAGGCTTGTGTCGAAACGGCCAAAGTCAAACCCCCAAAAAATGCTCCCGCCAGTAATTTCCGAACCATCACTACTGTTCTCCTTTCAGGTCAAGAACAATAATCACTTGCCGCTGTTTACTTTTTTTACTTCGCTCAACAATTCTTCGGTCGACAACAGATCTTTTTCGGTATTGCCCGGCCGAATATTCAAGTAACGAATCACCCCCTCTTTATCGACGATCACATAGGCCCGTTTGGCAACGCGACGGGGCTCGTCGTAAACACCGTAGGCTTGCATCGCCTTGCCGTCCCGGTCGCTCAGGAGCGCGTAGTTGATCTTGGCAAAATCGGCGAAGGCTTTTTGCGAAAATGGTGCGTTCGCGCTGATGCCTACCACCTCAGTATTCTCCCCTTGGAACGCTGGGTAATTGTCCGAACCGGACGCTTGCAAGTCTTTAATTCAGGTTGGGCTAAAGTCGAGTACGTAGAAATTGATGAGAACATTTTTACCCTTGAGACTGCTCAGTTTCAGCTTGCCTCCTTTCGAGCTGTCGAGCTCGAAGTCCGGTGCTTTGTCGCCGACTTGGAGCGCTTGGGCCAGAGCCGATGTCAAAATGAGCGAAGCTGCAACCAACAGAAACGGCAGGATTTTTTTGCGTGTTTTCATAAGCCTCTCTCTGGTTAGACGAACAGCGGAAGAGAATCTTCTAAGCGTGCTGCTTTATCTCTTAGAAGGTTTGCGCTGTCAATGCCCCGCATTGGGAACCCCAAACTCCCCCCGAATGGGGGATTAATCGAGTCCCTCACGGACTGCCAGAACGGCGGCTTCGGTGCGGTTTTTGACATCGAGCTTACGGAACAGTGACTTGAGATGGCCTTTGATGGTTTCGCGGGCAAGGCAAGTAATCTCGCTAATTTCCTCATTACTTAGTCCCTCAGACATCAAACGAAGGATTTTAAGCTCTAGATCGGTCAGACCAAACCGTTCGGTGAACTGAGTGATGCGCGCCTGGCTCGAAGCCGGCAGACGGCCTGAAGTTTGCTCCAAGGCGAGGTGCGCCAAGTAAGGCGAAGCGGGAATTTTTCCGGCGTGAGTTTGCCGAAGGATCTTGATGAAATCCGCGCGATCTGTGTCCTTCAAAATATAACCGATCGCACCGGCGCGAATCGCCGCGTTGATTTTTTCGTCCTCGTGGTGCACCGAGAGCATGAGAATTTTCGTCCGCGGCGAAACCGCCGCGATCAGCCGCGCTGCTTTGATCCCATCCATTTTAGGCATGTCCACGTCGAGCAACGCCAGATCCGGCGTGGTCGCGCGCGCGCCCGTGACCGCCTCTTGGCCGTTGGCCGCGTCGGCGACGACCCGGAGATCGGTGCCGGTCTCGAGCAGTATTTTTAAGCTCTGGCGGAACAGTCGTTCGTCGTCGGCGATCAGAAGTTTGATCGGCATAAATCTACTGCCTCGCGACGGGTGCGTTTGCAGTTGGTCGATTTTTACCTCGAAGATGGATGGGGCGCAATAGCGGCTAGCGCGGATTTAACCGCAAGCTTCGGTTCGGAGAGCTCACGTTTTCAGCGGGCGGGTTAAAGGAGATTGTCTTGCCGCGCAACCAAAGCTCGGTTTGATCGCGATAGTGCGCGGAAGTTGGGTGGCCCGACTGGCCTGAAGGGAGAACGAATTCGGAGCGCATCGATGGACCCGTTTCCACGGCGAAGCGCAAGGACGCGCCGACTGTTTGTGCGTAGGGATTGGAATGGCGGTAGAAGCCGACATTGACCGTCATCCCGTCGCCCGGAGTTGGCATAGGTCCGATACCGAGCACAGATTTGAGCGCGTCAACCCGACTGAGAGCATGACCCAGGTACAATTGATGTACTTTGCCCCAACACCAGTCTTCCATATTTGCGCCGAATTTCTCTTCGAGCTCCTCACAAGCGCCGCTAAGCGCGAGGTGCACCAGCTCGAATCGTGATCGGCGCGAAAACCAAACCGATTTTGCCTCGGCAAAAATGCGATCGGTAGGCACGATACTTTGATTCAAAATCTCCACATACGCCGGGTAAGCCTCTTCCCCCAATACCGGAATTAAAAGATGCCGGAGCAGCCGCTGATGCATTAAATGAAAAATCACCGCTTCGATGCTCGATACGGCACAACCGCCGTCCCACGCTAGGAGGCGATTGGCGGCGGCTTTGAGGATACGGTTGTCGTCTGCAATCCGCGTCAGATCGGGTTGGAGCGCGGCGATCAGATCGCGCGCGTGCAGTGAAACGTGATCAAGTTGCACCGCTGCCAAGCCACCTAGGGAATATTTTTCGCGTTGGCCCAACAATTGTTCAATGCGCCGAATCCGGTACGGTGGGTCGAAGAAATGAGATAGATAGTAAGGATAAGCGGCGTCAGCGATCCGGTTATTGGCGCTGGCGACGGCTCCTTCGGGTGGATTGTAAGCATGCGGCAGCTCGTCGAATGGAATATATCCGAGCCAATCGTTGCGCTCATCCCAACCGGCCAACGGCAGCAAGGACGGCACACTGGCGCGCCGCGGGATTTTTCCGGCGAGAGCATAACCGATGTTTCCTTCACGGTCGGCATAGACGAAGTTCAAGCTCGGCGCCGCATGCAAGCGCAGGCTGTCCTGAAACTGCTTCCAGTCGCGCGCGCAATTGAGGTTATAAAGACTGTTCAGCTCCCGGCTCGGCTCGTGCGCCGTCCAGCGCGCCGTTAGGATTTCTTTGCCGTCGCTGGTCGCGCGGAAATCGCTGATGGCCGGACCGTGCCGGCTCGCGCGGACAATTTTTTCCAGCAGCTTGGCGCCCCTCACGGCGATCAGTTCCTTACGCGATTCAAGTTTTTGCCAACGACGACCGACCAAATAGAGATCGGGGTCGAGCCGATGCATTTTCTCCCGATAGATTTCCACGTCGTCGCATAGCGCCGCGGTGATGCCCCAAGCAATGAAACGGTTGTGACCGATTTGAACACAGGGCACGCCGGGAATCGACGCACCCCAAACTTCATAGCCGTCAGGCCCAGCCGGACCGTTGTCAGCCCGTAAGTGCATTAGATACCAGACCGACGGCAACGACATTCTCAGATGGGGATCATTGCATAGGATGGCTTGGCCGGTGGTCGAGCGCTGCGGGGCGATCGCCCAACTGTTGCTGCCGCTGCCCGCCGGATGCCATTCGCTTGCCGCAAGAACGCCGCTCGAGAACTGCCACAATCCACGGGCGCTATCCCAACTGGAACGAGCGGTCGTGATCGCGTGATCAGGATAGGCAGGGAAGAGGTCGCGCAGCTTTTCCGGCTCGTCCACTAATTTTGCCGCGATGGCGATAAAATTGAGCCGGGTGTAGAGCGCCGTGGAAAGAAGAAAAGCGAAACCTTTGCCGATCATCAGCGTGTCCGCCGGTTGCCAAGGTTCCGGCTCCTGGCGCAGCACGCGGAACTCCCACGGCGGCTTGCGCCCGCACCGTTCGATATAACGATTGACGCCGTCGCAATACGCGCGCAAACGCCGTCCGTCTTCGTCGGATAAGAGCGTCAGGGAATTAACTGCGGCGGCGCGAATGCCGAGCAGCCTGACGAAGTAGTCAAGATCGACGCAACTGCGGTCGCGAAATTGGCTCGACAGTTCGCGCCACGGCAGTGAGAAGTCGCCGAAAATCTGCGCCATTCGACCGCTCAAAAAGCGCCGGTTCATTTCCATTTGCCAGAGCCGTTCCTGAGCGTGCAGATAGCCTTGAGCAAAAAATAGATCTCTCTCGTCCGTTGCCGAGACGTGCGGAATAGCGTGCCGATCCCAACGTACGACGACCGGTTTGGCGAGGCCGGGAAGGATGATTTCGCCGTGATGGATCGGCGCGGCACGCTTGTCGAGGAAGCCGATGAAAGGACGAAGGAACGCCGAAAAGACGGTTGCAGTAAAACCGCTCTTCGGCAGATCCATCGACACTAATGATCGGCAAAACTAGCGAGAGACATTCTACAGGATGGCTTTGACTGACGGCCGCGCTTTCATTCTTTCCAGGTACTTGCCAAGGCGAGGTAGCGACGGATCGGGCAGCACGCCGAATCCTTCGAGCCGGGTGAAGCGCGGCAACAGGTCGGCGTCGACTAAAGAAAAGTCGCCCATGAGATACTGTTGATCGCCGATTTCATTTTCCAGGCGTTGCAAAAGCTTTTTTAACTCGCTTTTTGCGCCGTCGATCACTTGCTGATTCTGATCTTTTTGCTCCTTCATGAGCTCCATGCGGAGTTTCTGGTACGGTCCGTCAAAGTGGGTCATGCCGTAATCGATCAGGATCCGGGCTTTGGCTTTTTGGCCCGGCTCTTTCGGCATGAGCGGTGGGTTGGGATATTTCTCTTCGAGATATTCGTTGATGACGCACGATTCGTAGAGCACGGTGGCGTCATCGGTGAGCACCGGAACTTTGCCGTAAGGATTCATTTTGAGATAGTCGGGCGTTTTCTGTTCCTGCGCGCGCAAATCGATCGGAACAATTTCGTAGGGCAAATTCTTTTCCGCCAGCACCACTTTGACTCGCTGGCAGTTAGGCGACGATTTGAAATCATAGAGTTTGATCATGGCCGGGCTCCTTTCAACAATAAATTTTCCTGGCGCATTTATACTAAGATTTTGCCCAAAAGAAAATCATCGACGCGAGCAAAATCCACCTTGATCTACTTGGTTTTTGATGTTAAGCGAATAGCCACAAATGCAGAAGGCGGGTGCTCAGCTTGACAACGGGTGAAGCGGCGCGACTGATCGTCGGTGGCTTGAAAGGCGCGGGTATAAACCTCGTTGCGACGCTGCCGGATATCAATCTCGCCAGCTTGTTGCACGAGGTAGAAAACGACCGGGATCTTCTCCATGTGCCGTTGTGTCGCGAGGAAGAAGGGATCGGCATCTGCGCCGGCGCCTATTTGGTCGGCAAGAAGTGCGCCGCGATTATGCAGAACGGCGGATTTTTCAACAGCAATAATGCGATCGTTAGCACGCTGCTGCAATATCAAATCCCGCTATTGCTTTTGATCTATTACGCCGGTGATGTCGGCGATCGCGCCTTTAGCACCACCGGCAGTCTTACCGAGCCGGTGTTGCAGGCTTTAGGGATCCGTTCCTACGTAATGCGCGATCCGCAAGATGCTCAGGAGCTGATCCAGCGCGCGCAAGTCTTAACCGAGGATGCGAAGCGGCCCGTGGCGCTTTTGCTCACCAAGGAAGTTCTCGGCCGCCGCGCGCCGCTCCAATCGCTTTGAAAAGAGGCTGTAAAATTAATTCGCCGGCGGTTGGCGCCGAGTAAAATCGATGAAGAGGTTTGATTGTTTGCGAGCGGTGGCGGTATCGGCCGGCGAAGCTCTGGTTGTCAGCTCCGCGGGCGCCGTAACTTTGGAATGGCATGCGCTCCGGCCGTCCGATGGCAACTTTCGCGTCCGCACTCTTGGGCTTTGCTCTTCGATCGCGCTCGGCATGGCGCTTGGCTTACCGCATCGTAAAGTCATTGCTTTGGACGGTGACGGCTCACTGTTGATGAATCTTTGTTCGTTGCCGACGATCGCTCGCATGAATCCAAAAAATCTAATTCATCTCGTGTTCGACAACGAAGTTTACGAAGCTTCGGGCAGCAAAAAAACCGCCACCGGTGCGGGCGCCGATCTGGTTGCGATGGCGTACGCTGCCGGCATCAAGAATGCGCATTGGGCGAGTTCACCGCAAGAGTTCGAAGAGCTCATGCGCGCTGCGATGGCCGGCGATGGACTATGTTTCATCGGCGCGAAAACGAACACCGAGCGGGTCGAGGTACCGCCATATCCGATCGATGAAGTCGAGAACAAGTATCGCTTTTTACGCCATGTGGAAAAGACCGAGGGAATAGAGATTCTCAGATCCAAGTTGCCGGCCAGTTATAATTGAAATCAAAAGCCGCAAGTCCCGGCGCCGATCATGAAACTCGACATTGAATTTAATTCAGGGGCGCAGTTGCCCATGGACGCGATTCCCGATCTCGCGCGCGCCGCCGAAGCGCACGGCTTCGACTGCGCCTGGGGCGGCGAAGCGAACAACAAGGATCCGACGGTGATGTTGTCCGCTATTGCGGCCGTGACGACACGGCTCAAAGTCGGCTCGGCGATTTATCATATTCTCGGGCGCACGCCGGCGACCTTGGCGCTCCAGGCGATGGGACTGGACGAACTCTCAGGAGGCCGATTTCTGCTCGGCATCGGCTCGTCCAATCCGACGATCGCCAAATGGCATGGCCAGAGCTTCGATCGGCCGCTCTCGCGGATTCAAGAATATATTGAAATCACTCGAGCGGCGATGCGCGGCGAAAAGCTTAACTTCGAAGGAAAGTTTTTCACCGCGCAGAATTTCAAAATGGCTTTCAAGCCATCGGGGCGATCGATCCCGATTTACGTCGCGGCTTTTGGCCCGAAGATGACCCGTTTAGCGGGGCGTATTTCCGACGGCGTCTTGATCAACATGGCCAACCCGACGGAGATCAGCCGAATCGTTGCGGAGGTCAAAGCGGGCGCTCTTGAGGCCGGCAAAGATCCGGCGAAGATGGAAATCATCTGCAAGGTCCGCTGCTCGATTGCGCCGAACTACAGCGTTGCTCGAGAGGCATTGAGCCACGCGCTCACCTATTACGCCTTGGCTGATTACTATCGTGATCTGCTCGGCCGGATGGGATTTGCCGAGGAGGTCGAGGCGATGCGCTTGGCATGGAAAGCGGGCGGATTCCACGCAGCGCGCGCTCTGATCACCGACCGGATGTTCAGTTCGCTGCCGTTGGTTGCGGCGACATCGGCCGCGCAAGTGGTCGAACAGGTCCAGCCTTACGTCGAGGCGGGGGCAACAAGAATTATTTTGCCCTATGTCGCGGCATCGGATGATATCGTCGGTGAGATGAGAGGTTTTATCGATTACTGGAGTCCGACGACGACTAAATTGATGCAGTGAAAGTGAGGAAAGATGTCGTTTGAACTGATCGACCCAAAAGGGCTGGAGCCGCCGGTCGGTTATTCGCATATCGCGAAAATTACCGGCGGAACGGTCGTTCATATTGCCGGGCAGGCTCCCTTCGATGAGCGCGGCCAGGTGGTCGGTAAAGGCGATTTTGTAGCTCAGTTTCGTCAGGTCATGAGCAACTTAAAAACCGCCATTCAAGCCGTGGGGGGGCAGCCAAACCAGTACGCGGTCTTGACCATCTACATCACCAATCTAGAAGCCTACTGGGATAACAAAAAGCCGTTGGGGACGGCTTACCGGCAAGTATTTGGCAAATATTTCCCGGCGATCACCCTAGTCGAAGTGAAAAGGTTGTATAACCCAGATTGTATGATCGAGATTTCCGGTGTCGCCGTTATCGATTGAGACCACGACCGTCGATCCGAAGGAAATACCCTGCTCACTGCGTCATCTTTTGCGTCGAACTAGACAATCTTTGCACAAATTACTGTCACTTTACGCTGTTCTGCATTGCCGTTTTATCGTAATTCCAGCAAGTTAAACTGCTGGCATCTGATTTGCTGTAAATCGGTACTATCAAACCAAAGGGCGGTTAAAAAAACCAAACATGATGCCTACGAACCCGATGTCAGCTTTAGATAACGAAAGAGATCAGGATCTCTTCGAAAGTGTCACCGAAGAAGAAATTATCTATCTATGGCGCTCGATTAAAGGACGCGGGCTTTCTGAAGATGAAGCCTGGCAAGCGGTTGTTACCGGCATTGCCCTTGATATGGCGTTCGCCAAAACCAGGACCTGCAAGCAAATCGAACATTAAACTTATCTTGTAGTCTCTATCCCGTCGATTTTACCCCGTCTTCTCCACGCTCAACATAGCGCGGTGAAAAGTGCGCCTTGAGCCTCGTGCCTGGCGCATTCTACATTGACTCCCCGTCAAAAATTTGGTTCAATCCATTATCAATTGGGGGAGTATGTCGCGCATCACTGTTGAAGATTGTCTCGAAAAAATTAACAACCGGTTTGAGTTGGTCATGCTTGCGTCGAAACGGGCACGACAGCTCTTCAGGGGCGCCAAGCCTTTGATCGAATCCGAGAATCGTGAGGTCGTGGTGGCCTTACGAGAAATCGCGGAAGGTAAAGTTAAAAAGGGCTCAGATCAGACTTGATCAACCGCGGATTTTCTCGACAGCTTTACGTTTTCTTGCCAGCTTTACCCAGTTTTTCAATAACCAAAGGTCGATCATTTTGAACCGACCGACTGTCCTCGCGCCACCCAGACTTTGGCGGTGAGGGTATCCAAACCGCTCATGGCCGAAGAAGACAAAAACCCCGAACTCACCTTTCCATTTCCAGACGTCAACTTGCCGGCTGCTGCGCAGGATGAAAATGGAGAGGCCGATGCGAAAACCAAGGCCCTCGTTCCCTTCGACCCACTGCAGCGATACCTGACGGAAATTCGTCGTTTCAAGCTGCTCAGCCGCGAGGAAGAACACCGCCT
>JBEVIO010000055.1:0-4979 GCA_040510635.1 Binatia bacterium
GACGAGAAAATGCTCGAAGTGATCCGCGCCGTGGAAACGGATCCGGATCTAAAGCATGTGCCGCTTTGCCGCGAAGAAGAAGGCATCGGCATCTGTGCCGGCGCCTATCTGGCCGGTAAAAAGACGGCGATCATCATGCAAAATGCCGGCTTCCTGAACAGTTGCAACGCGCTCACCACCACATCGTTGCAGTTTCAAATTCCGATCTTGATGCTGATCTATTATGCCGGGGACCTGGGCGATCGCGGCTTTACCACTCTCGGCGCGGTGACAGAGCCGGTGCTTCAGGCGATGGGTTTTCGCACTTACGTGCTGCGCCGGAGAGACGAGATCGATGAAATTTTGCAAGGCGCGCAGATTTTGGCGGACGACGCCAAAAAGCCCGTGGCGGTGTTGTTGGCTAAAAGCGCCCTCGGGGTAAGCTAAATGCAGCGTTATGACTATTTGAAAACAATTGGCGGCGCAGCGAAAGATGCTTTGACCGTTTGCACCGGCTGGGGCGCGCGCGAGTGGTGGGCGGTCCACCCTGGCGAAGGCAATCTCAAGACTCGCACCCTTGGCTTGGTTTCGTCGATCGCCGCCGGTTTGGCTATCGCTCTACCGAACCGTAAAGTGATCGCGATCGATGGCGACGGCGCGTTTCTTATGAACCTATGCGGCCTGCCGACTATTGCGCTGCAAAACCCGGGCAATCTCATTCATCTTCTGTTCGACAACGAAATTTATGAAGCATCGGGCGGCACGGCGACCGCTTCGCGCCATTCTGACGCGGTTGTGATCGCGCGGGGCGCCGGATACAAACACGCGAGATGGCTCACGACCCTGGAAGAATTTCACGCCGAGTTCGTGCGCACGTGGGAGCGCAACGAGTTAACGTTGCTCGCCGTCAAAGTCGATCCCGGCCAGCCCAAGAATCTGCCGCCGCTGCGCCTAGATGAAATTGAGAACAAGTATCGCTTCATCCGCTATCTGGAAGCGACGGAGAAAAAGAATATTTTGAACCCGGGTTTTGACTCGAAACCCGGCGCTACTTGACCCGCAGGGGCACCGGCTCGGTTTCGACCGCCGGCGCCTCGCTTGGACGAGATTCTGTCGATTCTTGGATCAGCGCCATGTCGGCGCGTGACATCTCGCCGTCGCGACGCTGCAAGCCGATCCAATTCCACTGATCCGGATACTCTCGGATCGCCGCCTCGATCCGGCGGGTGTACAGCGCAGTAGTACCCACAACGCTCGCTTCGAGATCATCGCTTCTCAGTGGCAGAAGCGGCGCATCGACCCTAAGCACTATCCTATCCGCGCGCCTGATCGCAAACATCGGCAGAGTCGCCGCCTCCGTACGCAACGCCAGCGTCGCCGGACCGCGCGGCGCCGGAACTTTCACGCCAAAGAAATCGACCATCACGTCGCCGGATCTAAACTCATCGGCAATGATTAGAACAATACGGTTTTCGCGCAGCGCCTGTAGAATGCCGCGCACAGCCTGGCGACGGGGTTTTGCAGCAATCGTATGAATACCGATTTGCCGGCGATAATGATCCAGCAACTTTGCAAAGCGTTGGTTGCGCGGAGACTTGATGACCGCGCTGAATGGATAACCGCTCGCAGCCAGACGCGCGCCGATCAGCGTGAAGTTCCCCAAATGCGCGCTCAAGGCGAGCACCCCTTTGCCTTTCTCGAGTGCGCGCTGGATATGTTCTTCTCCCTCCAAGACGACGGTCGAAATAATTTTCTCCTTGGAGAAATACATCACCCTGGCGGTTTCGAGCACTCCCAGCGCAAAGTTCAGCCAGGCACGCCAGGCTAACTTTTGCCGTTCACGAGGATCAGGAATTTCTTGGCCTAGGACCGACTCAATATTTTCCGCCATGCGCTTGCGGTAACCGCGCATAAAGATGAAGGTGGTACGCGCCATAAGGCGCGTGAAGCCCCGTGTCATCCCGTTTGGGATATAGGGAAGAATATGGACAAAGCTGCGCAATGCTTGCTCACCGCAGCGATAGCGAAAATTGTATAACAGCTCGCGGAGCTTTGACTTGCCCGGTTTTCTGACCATGCGGCTTTGGTGTTCCATTGGTGCGCCATTTAAAGACAAAAGGCGCTAAAAGAAAAGGGCGGCGACAGACTCGATCCATCACCGCCCGCAAAAAATGCTCAAAGATTGTATCGCGTTATCGATTCGCAGCCCGACGCAGCCGCTGTCCTGACCGACGTGAAAGCGGCACCCCTCGCTTGTGTTTTTGCGGCCGTGGCGTGAGCCGATAAACTCTGGCCTGACTGCGTTCCGCCAAGGAATTTTCCTTCCAGCTAGCTATCCCACGCCTGATATAATCAGGACTTAAACCCAGCCCTTCGCAGATACTATCGAAAGCAAAGACTCCCTCTCCGGTCGCTTGCTGAATCCAATCCTCGGCCTCTTGGAATAGCGCCTTACCTTTGGCGTCCTTGGCAAAGACATATTTTTGAAAACACGCGATGGCGTCTTCTAAAATCGCCAGCATCAGTTTCTTTTCCGGCTCCAGATGCAGCTTACGCCGATAGGTATCGAGGTACTGATCCGGCAAAAGCGTATCCGGCTGAAAAAGCGAAGTCACGCGTTCTTCCATACTAAGCCCAGTGTCATAACTCATAATCACCACCTCCCGTTAGGGTGCGGCCTAAATCCGGACAAATGGAAAAAAAATTCTTTCATCCGTTATGCCGCACTCGAAAGAGAAGAAGAACTTATCAACTCCTTGCAAGCAGGTTGCCGCAAGGCCGCAATCGTTGTCCGATTGAGTACTTCGGTAACACTGCGTTGCACCTCACTCCACACGCCGATCATCGTGCAGCGGGGCAACTGGTCACAGCTCAATTCATTGTCCATGCAAATGTTGACCGCGATCGGTCCTTCGATCGCCTCTATGACGTCATAGAACGAAATCGCGTCTGCCGGTCGCGCCAACATATATCCGCCCAGAGAGCCTCTTTTCGACTTGATCAGCCCGCCACGAATCAAGTCTTGAATGATCTTTTCCAAAAATTTGCGCGGCACGCCTTGACGCTTGGCGATCTCAGCTATGGAACAGCATTTCTCCGGGTCTTGATCTGAAAGATAAATCACCGCGCGCAAACCATAATCGACCCGTCGAGGAATCTGCATCAGACCCATAGCTCTACCCCCTTGCCCTGAGCTTATCGGCCGCGGCGCGCGGCTGCTGCGCATGACGCAGCTTGCCCAGGGCGGAAAGCCCTTCCAAGCGTTGGACGATTGCCGGCATCTTTTCGTTCACATAAATTACTTCTTGTCGAGTATTAAATCGGCTCAAACTGAAACGGACCGCCCCTTGCAACCAATCAGCGGGTACTTTCATAGCACGCAGAACGTGTGACGGTTCCGATGATCCCGCGGTGCAGGCGGAACCCGTTGAGGCGCATATTCCTTGCTGATCTAAAAGCACCAGGATCGACTCCCCTTCCAAATATCGAAAACTCATATTCGAAGTATTTGGCAAGCGATTTTGTCCACGGCCATTAACTCTGCTGCCCGGGCACGACTCCAGCAACAATTCTTCGAGCTGATCGCGCAGCTCCTTGATTCGAATCGCATCCTCGGCCAGGTGGCTGAGCGCAACCTCCGCTGCCTTACCCATGCCAACGATAGCCGCGACGTTTTCCGTTCCCGCCCGGCGATTGCGCTCCTGATGACCACCGATCATAAACGGCGAGAACGTTAAGCCGCGTCGCACGTAGAGCGCGCCGACTCCCTTCGGGGCGTGGAACTTGTGAGCCGAGATCGTCAACAAGTCGATCGGCAAATCATTTACTTTAAGCGGCAACTTCCCCGCGGCCTGTACCGCGTCGACGTGAAATGGAATCCCTTTCGATCGGACGATCTCAGCAATCTTCTCGATCGGAAAAATCACGCCGGTCTCGTTGTTCGCCCACATGATCGATACCAACGCGGTTTCGTTGGTCAGCGCGGAGCGAAGCCCGTCAAAATCGAGCACCCCGTTTTCATCCACGCCCAACCACGTGACGCGGTAACCTTTTTTCTCCAAGTGCTGGCACAAACCCAGCACCGCCGGATGTTCAACCTGAGTGGTTACGATGTGACGTTTATCCGGTCGCGCTTCCAGCATGCCACGGATCGCCGCGTTATCGCCTTCGGTGCCGCAACTGGTGAAAATCACTTCGACGGGATCGGCAGCGCCGATTAGGGCCGCGACCTGCGCCCGGGCGTCGCCCACTTTTTGCCCGACCTCACTGCCGAAACGATGGATGCTCGACGGGTTGCCATACTGCTCGGTCAAAAACGGCAACATCGCTTCCGCGACCTCGGGCAATACCCGGGTCGTCGCATTGTTATCGAAGTAAATCTCGCCGGCCATAAGTTCTATCCGACGCTCCCCTCCAAGCTCACGCCGAGAAGTTTCTGCGCCTCGACGGCGAATTCCATCGGCAATTCTTTGAAGACCTGCTTGCAAAAGCCATTGACGATCATGTTGACCGCGTCTTCGGTGGAAATGCCGCGCTGCCGGCAATAGAACAACTGATCCTCACCGATCTTCGAGGTCGATGCTTCATGCTCGACCTGGGACGCATGGTTGAGCACTTCGAGATACGGAAACGTGTGAGCGCCGCATTTATCACCGAGCAACAACGAATCGCACTGCGAATAATTGCGCGCACCCGCCGCGCCCTTCATGATTTTGACCAATCCGCGATAAGTATTTTGCCCATGGCCCGCGGAGATACCCTTGGAAATGATCGTGCTCTTGGTGTTCTTGCCCATATGGATCATTTTCGTCCCGGTATCGGCTTGCTGGTAATTGTTCGTCAATGCCACCGAGTAAAACTCGCCGACTGAATCGTCGCCCTGCAAAATACAGCTCGGATACTTCCAGGTGATCGCTGAGCCGGTTTCCACCTGCGTCCAGGAAATCTTCGAGCGCTCGCCCAAACACTTGCCGCGCTTAGTGACGAAATTGTAAATGCCG
>JBEVIO010000056.1:0-3857 GCA_040510635.1 Binatia bacterium
ACGGCGCAGCTTCAAGAGGAGATGTTGCTGCTGCCGATGAAAGATTTTTCGCTTAAGCAAAGCGGCGTGGAGAACGCGCTCCGGCGCTTGGATCAGCGCGCTTTGGAATTGGAAGTGGATCGACGGGAGAAGAACAGTCTGCTCGAGTCAGTGCGCTCGGGCATCTCTTTTCCCGGCATTGAATTTCTCGTCCCTTATTTTGCCGGGCCGCTGGTGGCGGTATTTTCCTACCTCCCCAAAGAGACGCTCATTTGGCTCGATGGCGCGGACCGGGTCGAAGCCGAGGCCGAACGTTTTGGCCGGCTAACTTGGGAGCGCCATGAACGGGCCAAGGAGGAGCACCACCTGGTCGCGCCAGTGGACGCTTTGTATTTGAACGAGCATGAATGGCGCGACGCCCTCGAGCCCTTCGCGCGGGTCCAAGGCGAATCGCTCACCGTTCTTGCCGCGTCGGAGCGCGCGCAGCAATCGACGCTGACGGTGGCATCTTACTTGACGACCGATATTCGCTTGGAAACCGCGCTGCACGGCAAAGAGGCCTCGCTCGCGCCCCTCGTCGAACGCTTGAAAAGTTGGCAAGGCGAGAGAGTCATCTTCGTGGCGCCGACCCCAGCGGATGCGGCGCGACTGCGCGAGCTGTTGAGCCATTACAACTTGCAATTGCCGATCCTCGAGGAGCCCATCGAACGATTGTCGGCGCGCGCCGATTTCGCGCAGGCGATCGTCTGCGGCCATCTCAACCAAGGGTTTCGCCTGCCGGAAGCGGGCTTGGTGTTCGTAACTTTCGACGAAATCTTCGGCACGCGCAAGCGCCAGCCCGCGGCTTCGACCAAGCGTCATCCGAGCCATTTTTTAACCAGCCTCAGCGAGCTCAAGCAGGATGATTTCGTCGTGCATTTGGATCACGGCATCGGCGTTTACCGCGGTCTCAAATTTTTAAGAGTCGCCGGCGTCGAAGGCGAGTTTCTGCACTTGGAGTACGACGGCGGCGACCGGCTGTATTTGCCGGTGGACCGCATCAATATGGTGCAGAAATACATCGGTGGTGACGGCGCCGCGCCCGGACTCGATCGCTTAGGCGGCACGGCCTGGGAAAAAGTCAAAGCCAAGGCACGCAAATCGATTTTTGCGATGGCCGAAGAATTGGTTCAGCTCTACGCCCTGCGCGAGGCGCGCGCCGGCACGGCTTTCGGCTCGCCGGACAACTTGTATAAAGAATTCGAGGCCGGATTCGAGTATGAGGAAACCCCGGACCAGCAACGCGCCATCGACGAAACCCTCGCTGGCATGCAGAGCCAAAAGCCCATGGACCGATTGATTTGCGGCGATGTCGGCTACGGCAAGACCGAAGTCGCCATGCGGGCGGCGTTCCTCGCCGTCGAAGGCGGCAAGCAAGTGGCCGTGCTGGCGCCGACGACCATCCTGGCGCAACAACACTTGCAGACTTTTCGCCATCGCTTTCGCAATCATCCGGTGTGCATCGAAATGGTGAGCCGCTTCCTCACCTCGAAGGAAATTGCGCAGATTCTACAGGAGACCGCTCAGGGCAAAGTGGATATCCTCATCGGCACCCATCGTTTGCTGCAAAAGGACGTCGAGTTCAAGGATTTGGGTCTGGTGATCGTCGACGAAGAGCAGCGTTTCGGCGTGGTGCACAAGGAACGCCTCAAAAAGCTGCGCCAGCTCGTCGACGTTCTAAGCCTCACCGCGACGCCAATTCCGCGCACGCTGCATATGTCGTTGGTCGGCATCCGTGATCTGAGCATCATCGAAACGCCGCCGGTGGACCGCCTGGCGATTCAAACCTACGTAACCCGCTACGATGAGCGGCTGATCCGCGACGCGGTCCTGCGCGAGCTGGAACGCGGCGGCCAGGTGTTCTTTCTTCATAATCGCGTCGAAACCATCGATCGCCTGGCGCTCAAGCTCAGTGACCTGATTCCGGAAGCGAAGATCGCCGTCGCTCACGGCCAGATGCGGCCCAAAGAATTGGAAAAAGTCATGGTCGATTTTCTCGACAACAAGACGCAGGTCCTGGTTTGCTCGGCGATCATCGAGTCGGGTCTCGATTTTCCCAACGCCAATACGATTATCATCAACCGCGCCGACAAGTTCGGGCTGGCGCAGCTCTACCAGCTGCGCGGCCGGGTCGGCCGCTCGCATCGGCACGCTTACGCCTATTTGCTTATCCCCGGTGAAAAGGCGATCACGCCGGATGCCGAGAAACGCTTGCGTGCGCTGCAAGAAATCGACGGGCTCGGCGGTGGATTCAAGCTCGCGTTGCATGATTTGGAAATTCGCGGCGCGGGCAATTTGCTGGGCGATCAACAATCGGGACAGATCACTGCGGTGGGCTTCGAGCTCTACACCGAGATGATGGAGAAAGCGATTCAGGAGCTGAAAGGGGAAGAAATTTTGCCGGAGGTCGATCCGGAGATTCGCCTCGGCATCTCGGCTTATTTTCCGGATAACTATATCCCCGACGCCAATCAGCGGCTCTATTTCTACAAGCGTCTGGCGAGCCTGCGCAGTAGCCGGGAGTTGGACGAATTGAAAGAAGAGATCCAGGATCGCTTCGGGCCGTACGGCTCTGTCGTCGAGAATCTTTTCCTCGTGATGAACCTGCGGCGCACCTTGAAACATTTCCTAGTCCAGCAAATCAGCGTCTCGGACGGCAAAGTGTTTTTGCTTTTTCATCCCGACTCGCCGGTCAAGGTGGAAAGACTTTTGGAGCTCATTCGCAAACAAAAGAGCCGTTTTCGTCTCTCGCCCGACGGCCGTTTATCGTTTGCGCCGCGAAACCTGGAATGGCAGCCGTTGATGGACGAAGTGACGGAGCTGCTCGCTTCGATTCAGGACCTTCCCGCGACGGAAAAGTTTCAAGCCGAATCGCTGCCGGCGTAAACGACCGGAGGGATGCCGGCATCACCTTGGTGCCTGCCGCTGGCGGTTTGGCTTTTAAATTCGAGTATGGTAGCTCTCTTAGTGGTTTCGTTATATAATCGGTTGCCATTCGAGAAGCCGATGTTGAGGCAAGCCAAAACACAATTCTTCTTGGCATTTTTTCTCTCCCTCGTTCCCCCCATTGCCGGCGCCGCGGTCGTCGAGCAATTACTCGTCGTGATCAACGGTGAGCCGTACACGCTTTCCAACCTGAACAGCTATGCAAAAAGTAGAGCCGGGCGCGCTTTTCCCACCGGTAATCTCGATCAAATCAATACCGCCGATCGCGAAGTATTGGAACAATTTATTACCGACAAGCTGATGGAGGCCGAAGTCCGCGAAGCCGGCATCCGCATTACCGACGACGATGTGAATCGTTATATCGAGCAAGTCCAAAAAAATAATCGTCTATCTGAAGAAGATCTCAAAACCGCCCTAAGCCGAGAAGGGCAGACACTGGCGAGCTACAAAGCCTCGGTCAAGTCCGAGATGGAAAAAAGCGAGATCATCGACCGCCAGGTCAAGCGAAAGGTCAACATCACCGACGACGATGTCGAGCGTTATTACAAGCTCAACGCGAAAAAATTTCGTGCCAACGACCGCGCCCGCATTCGCCATATTCTCTTGCCGCTAGCGGAAAACGCTCCACCGGACCGGGTGCAAAGTGAAATGGCCAAGGCTAAAGAGCTTTACGCTAAAATCGCCGCCGGTGAGGACTTCGCCATGTTGGCGCAGGAGTATTCTGAAGGAGCCGGGCGGGCGGCGGGGGGTGACATCGGCTGGGTCAACCGTGGAACTTTAATCCCCGGAATCGAGGAAGTCGCGTTCGAAAAATTGACCGTCGGTCAAGTGAGCGAACCGTTTCGCACCAGCATGGGCATTCATATCGTTAAACTCGAAGGGCGCGAATCCGG
>JBEVIO010000057.1:0-7075 GCA_040510635.1 Binatia bacterium
GGCCGACGCGAAATACTCGGCCGCGGATGCGCGCTTGTCGGCCCGTCAAGCCGCGAATTTTTTCCACCTCGCGCGCCGCGAGCAGCGGCAAATCGGCGAGAGTTTCCTCGGGAACGGCAGCGAAGGGAACAAAGCTCACTCGATGGATGGCCGACGCGCCGTCGTTCGTCGGAGCGGAAATGTCCGCACTCGTTATCGATTGCTGTATTTCGGAGGCCGGGTTCCAGCGTTGATAGAGCACGTGGGTGAAAAAGCCGGCCAAAAATGCCAGCAGGACGACGCCAGCGCTAGCCGGTGTGGATCGTTTCACGGTTTCCGCTCCCAGAGCTGCACGAACGCCTTGCGATACTCCTCGGCGAGCGGACCGGCGTCGCGAAAGAGCAGCAGATTTTCATCGTTGGAACTTTCCGCGGAGTAGGTCCAATTATAGGAGCCGGCAAAGACGATCTTTCGGTCGATGACGGCGAATTTCTGGTGCATCAGGCCGGCGTCTTTTTCGCTGTTATTGGTTTTGCTGCCGGAGATTCGCCGCAGCGGGATTTTCTGCGCGTCGAGAAACTTGCCCTTGGACTTTTCATTGGCGAGATCGAATTCCCGATCGATCACGACTTGAACACCGACGCCGCGCTTTTTCGCCTGCACCAGGGCGCTTGCCAAATCATCGCTGGTAAAAGCGTAGACCGCGACCAGCAATTCTTTCTTGGCGGCTTCGATTTCGCGCAGAATATGCGCGCCACATCTACCCTGCGGACTGAAGCAAGCTTGCACGACCATGTCGGCGCCCGCCGTGCTATTAAAGAGCGCCGCGCCGTAAAGCCAAAGCGCCGCCGCGAAGATCGTTTTCTTCATGTCCCCGTCGGCGCTTGGCTTCGCTCGCTGGTTTTGTGCGCCCGCAGGCACATGCCCAGGATCAATCGCTCGAGCACCAGCCGCGGCTGATTGCCGCTCGATTTGAGCCGATAGTCCGCGGCAAACAATTGTTCCATATGAGAACGCAACTCGCCGAGCGAGAACCGCTCCGCCCGCTGAAAACACATGTAATCCGCGTAGGGGTTACGCGTGATGAGGGGAGCGTTCTGCTTTAAAACTGTTTGTTGAAATTGCTGGTAGCTCATGCCGCGCTTCCAAAGCTTCGCTAGCTCCGTCGTCTGGAGTTGGCGCGCCGCCAGCAAGCGGCGCGTTTCGCTCGCGATCGTGCCCAAAATTTTCAGCGCCGGCTCGCCCTGGGCCAGCAAGCGCGCCAGCTGCGAAAGCGCGGCCGCCGCACGACGCTCACCCAGGGCGCGGGTGAGGTCGAAAATCCAGCCTTCGCCGTGATCCAAGACGATTGCCTCCACGTCCTCGACGCGAATCGTAGGTCGCTCGCCGACGAACAGCAAGAGTTTCTCGATCTCCTGGCGCAGCTCGCGTAGGTCTTCGCCGGCCCTCGCAAGAATCATTTCGCGCGCTTGAGGATCGAGCGCTTTGCCAGCCCGAGAGATGCGTTGGCCAACAAAGTCTATCAAACTCTCGCGGCTCACTTTGCCAGTGCGGTCGCGCTCTAGGCCAAGAAAAAGCACCGCGCCGACCTCGTCGAAGCGTTTGTAGAGACGGGTGCGCCGATCGACCTGCACTGCCGTGAGCAACAAAAAACTCCACTCGGGCGGCGGCTCATCCAAAAAAGCCCCGAGTCGGTGGTCATCGGCGCTTTTGCGCTTGGTCAAATCGTAGTCGCGGGATTTACAGTAGGCTAGGAGCGCCTCGACGGCTTCGCTGTCATCATCGGCATCGAACAAATCCAAAAGCGGCTTAGGTGACTCCAGGCGCGCCCATTGCTCTTGAGTCCAGCCCTCGATAACCAATAAGTCGATCAGCAGCTTCGCAGCCCCATCTCTCTTGGCGTCGCGCCAAAGTTCGAGAATTTTTTCGCCGAGCTCGCTCTTTTGCTCCCGGGAAAAAAAATAGGGCGCATTTTCGATCCACAGGAGCTTCTTTCCCGGAAAAAACGGCGGCGTCATCAGCGAAGCTTCGATTTGCTCCCAACTCGCCGTGCGGCCGTCGAAACGCTCGAGGTTAAATCCCCTCTGTTCTACCGGGATCAGTTGATCGAGAATTGCCGTGCAGGTCTCTTCGACCCGCAGATCATCGCCGAAAACCAGCAAGATCCGCGGCGCTTTATCGGTCCGCAGATTCGTCAGGAAGATTTTTAAGTCGGGATTCACGATCGGTGAAAAACTTGCCAGCGCGTCATGCCGTTTTTATCGAGCAAACATCATGGCAGAACGGCCCAAAGAACGCGTCAGGATTGATATTTCGCTACCCACATTTGATTTTTTTCGTTCCAGGCATAGTCCGATCTCCAAACCTTCAACCCGATGGTATACTTGCCGCCGGACTTAGTAACAAAGATCCTCTCGTTCGAATGAGGAACCTCGGTGCGGGCAATGATCATGACTTTTTTCGAGATTCCCTTGTTGATGAGAATCCGATCGCCCTCGCGCATGGTCACGCGATTTTCCCTTTTCCGCTTTGGGTTCATACGCCAAAACTACCACTGCCGAATTCATCAGGCAAATAAGTTTTCCAAGTGCCCGAATGGCGCGACATCGCCGTGCACTAGCTTGGGCTGCTCCGATCGCCACGGCGCCTGCGCAGCTTGACATTCCGTCGTGCCTCCGATAGCTCTCCGTAAAATCCCGGTCGCCGGCGATCCGCGATGAATATCGATGTCCATGCTCACTATGTGCCGTCGGATAGCCTGAAGATGGCCGCCGAAATCGGCGCGCGCCATGGTCTGAAGCTTTCCAAGAACGAGCGCGGCCGTGATGTGTTGACCCGTGACGGCAAAGCCTTCTTGAGCCAACTCAAAGCCGAGTTTTGTGATCTCGACCTGCGGCTTTCGATTATGGATCAACAAGGCGTGGACATGCAGGTTTTGTCGCCCGCCGGTTCATATTTTTTCTACTGGATGGCGGCCGCCGAGTCGCTCGAATATGCCCGATGGTTCAACGACCGCTCCGCCGGGGCGGTCGCCAAGCATCCGCGCCGCTTTGTGGCTTTGGCCTCGGTGCCGCTGCAAGACAGTGCGCGCGCCGCGGCGGAGTTAGAACGTGCGATGACCCAACTCGGATTGCGCGGCGCCGAGATCGCTTCGAACATCAATGGCCGCTATCTTGACGATTCAGTCTTCGATTCGTTCTGGGAAGCGGCGCAAGCACTTGACGCCGTGCTCTTTGTCCATCCGAACCAGGTGGTCGGGGCCGAGCGCATGAGAGATTTCAATCTGGCCAATCTGATCGGCAATCCGACCGACACCTCGTTGGCCTTTGCCAAGCTGATCTTCGGCGGCGTCTTGGAGCGTTTTCCCCGTCTCAAGTTTTTACTGGCCCACGGCGGCGGTTTTTTGCCTTATACCTGGGGCCGGCTTGATCGCGGCTATCGCATCCAGGACTCTTCAAGCGCGAGAATTTCCAAACCGCCGTCCGAATATGTTAAGTTACTTTACTTCGACACGATTACGCATAGCCCGATGGCTCTAAAATATTTGATCACGAACTTTGGCGCCGACCATGTGCTGCTCGGCAGCGACTACCCCTATGACATGGGTGATCCCGAGCCGGTCGCATCGCTGGCTGCGACAAGAATCGAGCACGCACAAATAAGCGAAGTGGCCGGCGCCAACGCCTGCAAGCTTTTCCGCATCGGCATTTAGTCAAAAATCTTCTACCCGGAGGCACGCATGCGATTTGTCACCTTCTCGCGCAAGAATCAACAGCGACTTGGACTGATGGGCCCGCAAGAGCAGATCATCGATCTTGCCGAGGTCAACCGGCGTTATCTCAAAGGCGGCAATGCGCCTTTTCTCGCCAGCATGCAGGCATTTATCGAAGCCGGCGCCAAAGCTGTGCAAGTCGCACGTAAAGCCGAAAAGTACGTCGCTGGGAAGAACAGCGACGAGCAAAAAAAACTCGTCGGTGTCGGTGCGCTGGTGAAACCGACCCAGGCTAAGATCATCGCACCGATTCCTCAGCCTAAGAAAAATTGCGTCATGCTCGGGATCAACTATAAAGAGCATGTCGATGAAGGCGCGCGCGCGCGTTCACTCGAGATCAAATATCCCGAGTGGCCGGTTTTTTTCACCAAGCCGGCGACCTCCGTGATCGGCCAACAGGGCAAGGTGATCAATCATCAATGCACGACCAAACTCGATTGGGAGGTCGAGCTGGCCGTCGTGATCGGCCGAAGAGGCCGCGATATAACGAAAGACAAAGCCTATGATTACGTATTCGGTTATACGGTGTGTCTCGACATGACCGCGCGCGAGCTGCAACGCCAGCACGGTCAGTGGTTCAAGGGAAAATCACTCGACACTTTTTGTCCTCTCGGTCCCTGGATTGTGCACAAGAGCGCTCTGCCCGACCCGCAGCAAGTCCGTCTCATCTGCCGCGTGAACGGCGAAGTCATGCAAGACGGCAACACGCGCGACATGATTTTTGATATTCCGACGATCATCGAAAGCTTGTCTTCGGGGATGACCCTCGAGCCAGGTGATATCATCAGCACCGGCACGCCCTCGGGCGTCGGTTTTGCGCGGGTGCCGCCGGTGTTTCTCAAACCCGGAGATAAAGTCGAGGGCGACGTCGAAGGCATCGGCAACTTGCAAGTGGAAATCGTCGCTCCATAGCCAAAAAAGTCGGGGGTCCTTATGACCTCGATCAGGCCCGCCGCCGTAGCCGGATCGTTCTATCCAACCGACGCTGAAGAACTGAGCGCATTGCTCGGTGACTGCTTCAACGTAAGTCCTCTGGGACCGCGCGGTGCTAAGGAGCCCGACCCGTCGATCATCGCCGGCTTGGTTCCCCACGCTGGGCCGATCTACTCTGGTCCTTGCGCGGCGCATTTGTATAGTCAGCTTGATTCCTCGGTGCAGCGGGTTATTTTGCTCGGCGTCAACCATCGCGCGCGCGGGCACAAAGCGGCGCTGAGCCCTTGGTCACGCTGGCAAAGCCCAACTAACGAGACCGTTGTCGATGATCGACTGGGCGATGATCTGCTCGCGCAAGTGAAATTCCTGGCGCGCGACGCGGACGCTCACGCCGAAGAGCACAGCATTGAAATACAATTGCCGTTTCTCCATCGCGTGCTTGGGAAATTCGAGTTTGTGCCTGTTTCGCTGTCGCATTTATCCATCGACGAATGCGCCGAGTTGGGCGGCGCGATTGCAGCAGCCTACAAAGCTCAGGCGGCGGCAAACATTAAAACGATCATCGTGGCCAGCAGCGATCTGAGCCACTATCTTTCTCCCGGCAAGACCGACGAGCTCGACCAATTGGCTCTGAATCAGGTTTTGGAAATGAACCCCGAAGGCCTTGTGCGCGTGGTCGAGGACAACGACATTACCATGTGTGGCGTCCTGCCGGCGGCGGTGATGCTCTTTGCCGCCCGTGACCTCGGCGCCACCCAGGCGCGGTTGTTAAAACATTGCCACTCGGGCGAAGTAACGCCGATGCGCAAAGTGGTCGGCTATGCCAGCGTTGCGATCAATCTTTGACTGCATCATCGACCGCTCCCCTAAAAGTCAGCCGCGTGACAGATTTTTCGAGGCACAAAAGCTCGGGGCAATTTGACTTGCCAAAATCGCTCTGTTAAGGGTGCTTTCGATGCTAGGGGTGTCTGTCGTAGGCAGACTGAGAGCCTGACAAATCGCAGGTAACCCTTCGAACCTGATCCGGGTCGCACCGGCGTAGGGAAGCGTGAAAGTCAAAGTCCGGCAGTTTACTACGGCCTGGACAAACTTAAACCGTATTCCCTGACCACTCATGCGTGGTCGCTGCGAATACGGTTTTTTTTATTGACGTGAAAATCAAAATCAACGGCGAAGAAAAAGAGATTGAGGACGGCGTAAGTATCGCGGGCCTGCTGGAAGAGCTGCAAATTCGCCCGGCTCGAGTCGTCGTGGAACACAATCGCCACATCGTTGCGCGTGACGCTTATGGCGCAACCCTGCTGGCGGAAGGCGACGCATTGGAAGTCGTCCACTTCGTCGGCGGAGGATAGATCATGGAAGACTGGCTCGAAATCGCGGGGAATAAGTATCGCTCTCGTCTGATCGTCGGCACCGGCAAATACAAGGATTTTGCGGAGACCAAGCGGGCCATCGAAATCTCCGGCGCGGAAATCGTCACCGTGGCCGTGCGCCGCGTCAACATCACGGATCCGAACAAAGAAAATTTGCTCGATTATCTCGATCCGAAAAAATACACGATCCTGCCGAACACGGCCGGTTGCTACAATGCCGACGACGCCGTGCGAACTTGCCGTCTGGCGCGCGAAGCCGGCGTAGGAAAATTGGTCAAGCTGGAAGTCATCGGCGACGATAAGACTCTCTTTCCCGATGTGCCGGCGACCCTTGAAGCCGCGAAAATACTGGTCAAAGAAGGCTTCGACGTTCTGCCTTACATTACCGACGATCCGATTACCGCAAAAAAGTTGCAAGACATCGGCTGCGCTGCGGTCATGCCCTTGGCCGCGCCCATTGGCTCGGGATTGGGCATTCGTAACCCGTACAACATTCGTATCATTCTCGAATATGCGACGGTCCCGGTGATCGTCGACGCCGGCGTCGGCACCGCATCCGATGCCGCGCTGGCGATGGAGATGGGCTGCCACGGCGTGCTCATGAACACGGCCATCGCCGGCGCCAGGGATCCGATCCTCATGGCCGAAGCGATGCGCCAAGGGGTCGAAGCCGGTCGCAAGGCTTTCCTCGCCGGAAGAATTCCCAAAAAACTCTACGCGACCGCCTCCAGCCCGCTGGATGGAATGCTGAATTGATCAGCCCAAGTGGCGACACCCAATTTTGATCTCTATCTCGTCACCGATCGAGCCCAGACACGCGGGCGGGATCTGCTCGCCGTGCTGGAGCAAGCGCTGGCGGGCGGCGTCAAAGCGATCCAACTTCGGGAAAAGGATCTTGGTGGCAAAGCGCTGTTCGATCTCGCTGAGAAGATGCGCGAGCTGTGCGACCGCTATGATGCGCTGCTGCTGATCAACGATCGCATCGACGTCGCCCTTGCCGTCGACGCCGCGGGCGTGC